>JAYUTY010000056.1:0-7146 GCA_043754875.1 Gemmatimonadota bacterium | reverse complement strand
GCGTTCGGTAGCGCGCTGCGCGACAGGCTCACCCGTCCCGCAGCGCGCGCAGGTAGCGGGCCGGGTCGTTGAGAAAGCCGCGCGTGAGCTGCACGTGCTCGAGCTCCTCGTAGGGCACTGCCTCCACCGGCGTGCGATCGAAGCTGTAGATCGTCGCGCCCGGAAAGGCGAGCAGGATCGGGGAGTGCGTCGCAATGATGAACTGCGCGTCCTGGACGAGCATCTCCTGCATCATCATCATCAACGCCAGCTGGCTCTGGGGACTGAGCGGCGCCTCGGGCTCGTCCAGCAGGTACAACCCTCCCGGAACGAAGCGCGACTGGAAGAGGCGGAGGAAGCTCTGCCCATGCGAGTTCGCGTCCAGATCCACTCCGTAACGCCGCTCCATGTCGGCGAGCGAGCTTCTCGCCGGACCCATGGCCAACGACGTCGCCCAGTCGGTCCGATCGGCGTACTCCACCTCCAGCTCGGCGATCCGCTCCAGGAACTCGGCTCGCATCGCCGAGAGCCGCTTCGCGAAGCCGAAGAAATCCTCCGCGCGCAGGAAGAACCCGCGCTTCGTGCGTCGCGACCAGACGAGGCGGAGCGCACCACCCAGCGCGCGCTGGGCACCCAGCGTCGGGTCGAGCCCGATCTCGCTCGCGCCGACTGTCGGTAGCCCTGCCGCCGCCGCGATCCCCTCGAGCAGGGTGGATTTTCCCGATCCGTTTTCCCCCACCAAGAAAGTCACCGCTGTGGGAAAGGAGAGCGTGACGAGCGTGCGGATGACCGGAACAGAGAAGGGAAAGTGATGCGCGTCCGTGTTGCCGCGGCGCGTGATCTCCCGCAGGAAAGGAAGTCTGTCCTCGCCGTCCTGCGAAGCCGGGTCGCTGGGGATAGCTTTCGTCGCGGGCGCACGGCGTGTCATGTGTCAATGCTGTGTACTCGTCCTCTCCCTCCGCAACGCCTCACCCGATTCCGCCGCATGCTTCCGTCCCGCGCCGATGCCCTCGCCCTCGTGCACGAGTACACCGCGAGCGAGTCGCTCCGCAAGCACATGCTCGCCGTCGAGGCCGCGATGCGCGCGTACGCCGAGCGGCTTGGCGAGGACGTGGAGCGCTGGGGGCTGGCGGGGTTGATCCACGACTTCGACTACGAGCGCTACCCGAACGCCGCGCAGTCGGCGACGGAGGAGCATCCCAGCGAGGGCGTGCGCCGGCTGCGGGCGCTCGGCTGGCCCGAGGATATCCTCGACGCGGTGATGGGGCACGCGCTGTTCACGGAGACGCCACGCACGACTGCGATGGCGAAGACGCTGTTCGCCGTGGACGAGCTGACCGGGCTGATCACCGCCACTGCCCTCGTCCGTCCCTCGCGCAGCCTGCACGAGGTGGATGCGCGCTCGGTGCGCAAGAAGATGAAGGACAAGGCGTTCGCGCGTGGCGTCAGTCGCGACGACGTGATCAATGGTGCAGCCGACATGGGCGTGGACCTCGACGAGCACATCGCCTTCGTGATCGCCGCGATGCAGCGCTCTGCCGATGCGCTCGGTCTGGCCGGCATCCCGCCCACGACCGATGCGCCTCCGGGTGCGCCGTGAACGCCGTGAGGAGGCATCAGCCGTGACCGGGCAGCGGACTTCGAGTCCAACAGTTCGTCTCGCCCTGCCGTAAGAGAGGTGTCGTCCCCCTTTCGCTTCCGGCATGCTCGCTCTCGCCTCGACCATCGAGCCGCTCTCCATGCCTGCGCCCGCTGACGGCGCGGCCGCGGAGCGCGCCATCGTGGTCGCGGCGCAGGGAGGATCCGGTGAGGCGTTCTCGGCACTCGTCCGCATTCACCAGCGGCGGGCGTATGCCATCGTCCGGGCCATCGTGCTCTCGCACGAAGATGCGGAGGATGCGGTGCAGGAAGGGTTTCTGCACGCGCACCGGGCGCTGGATCGCTTTCGGCCGGATCAGCCGTTCGGGGCGTGGCTCTACCGCATCATGGCGAATGCGGCGCTCGACCTGGTACGGCGCCGCAAGGTCCGGGACGCGGACGAGCTGCCGGAGAGCATCCCGATGCCCTTCCGCGACCCGGCCGAATCCGGCGAGCTGCGCGAGCGGCTGCAACAGGCACTGGCGAAGCTCACGGAACGGCAGCGCGCCGTGATCGTCATGCACGATGTGGAAGGCTTCACCCATGGGGAGATCGGGCGCACGCTCGGCATTCCCGAAGGCACCGCCCGGTCCGATCTTCACCATGCCCGCGCTGCCCTGCGCCGGCTCTTGAGCAATCTGCGGAGTACACCATGAAGCATGAGCGCTGGACGTCCGGCGACCCCGAGATCACCGCTGCGCTGCGGGCGCTGTACGCCGCCCCCGCCGACGAGCCGTACTGGGACTCGCTCGAAGCCCGCATCCTCGCCCGCATCGCGCGCGGCGACAACGGGGTGACGTGGTGGTCCGCGCTCGTCGGGATGGCACGGCCGGGGTTGGTGGCGGCCGCCGGCCTGGTGCTCGCCGCGAGCCTCGCCCTCGTGCATTCGCGACAGGCCGAGGCGCGGAGCGCCTATGCCAGCGTCATCTCGCCGGCGCCGTCGAGCGTGGAGGCGTCCACGCGGGCGGCCAGTGTGGGCGATGGCGACGTGGCCATCCACTTCCTTGTCGGGCACTAGATCCGCCCATGCAACGGCCTCAGCAACAGGCACTCGCCTTTCTTCTGGGCGCGCTCCTCGTCGGGGGCGTCGTCGGCTTCTCGGCCGATCGCGTCTTCCGGCGCGAGGACATGTCGCTCACGTCCAGACGGCGTGCGCTCTACGACGATCTGCGCCTCGAGCCAACACAGCGCTCACGGATGGACTCGCTGCTCGACGATCGGAACTGCCAGATCGACGCGATGTTCCGCCCGATTCAGCCCGCGCTCGATTCGATCAAGGCGGCGACACGAGCGCAGATCAACCTGATCCTGACGCCGGAGCAGCGCTCGCATCTCGACGCGCGGCGCAAGGACGACGACGTGCGTCACGAGGGCGAGCGGAAGCGCATCCAGGCTGCCTGCCGCCGGTAGCGCGCCCTTTTCGCGGACTGATGGGCTGACATGACGAAGGGGCGCCGGCAGATGCAGGCGCCCCTTCGTGCATGCTGGATGGATCGGTCGCGCGGTCAGCTGTTGCGGTCGATCGTGCCCTCGGCCTCGCCGACTTTGCGCTGGGCCTTGCCCTCCATCTCCTTCGCCTTCCCCTTCAGCTGCTCACTCGTGTTGCCGGTGAGCCCGCCAACCGCGTTGCGAATCTTGCCGCCGACTTCCTTCGCCGCGCCCTTGGCCTGGTTCTCTACTCCATCCGTGCCGAGATCGTCTGCCATTCTGATATCCTCGTAGAATGAGAAGGAATGCCGTGGTTCGTTGACCTTGCTACAAGCAATGCATGTGCCGAATAACGTTGGAAGCGGGCTCTGCGAACACGAAAGGATCGCTCTTGCGGACGGCAATGTTCGATATATCTTCGACATATCGCCGATACATCTCGATATATCGCTCATTTCCCTGGAGGTACCATGTTCAGCTGCGACTTCAACTGGCCCAACGCTCAGGGTGGCCCCAACCAGTCCCGCGCCAAATGGGGGTGGGACGCCAGCTTCATGAGCGGCATCTTCGGCGAAGGTGGGCGCCCCCGCGGCCGCTGGCGCGGTGGCCGCATGTTCGAGCAGGGGGATCTGCGCTACGTCATCCTGCACCTGCTGGAAGAGAAGCCCCGCCACGGCTACGAGATCATCAAGGCGCTCGAGGAGAAGTTCGGCGGCGCGTACGCTCCGAGCCCAGGCACCGTCTACCCGACGCTCCAGCTCCTCGAGGACCTCGGTTACGCCCGCGTGATGCCAATCGCCGAGGGCAAGAAAGTCTACGAGATCACCGATGCCGGCCGAGCGCACCTGGCCGAGAATCGCGACACGGTGGACTCGATCTTCGACCGGATCTCGAAGCTCGTCGGCCACTTCCTGGACGAGCCGATGACTGAAGTGCACGGCGCCTTCCGCCGCGCCGGCAAGGCTGCCTACTCGCGCGCGACGGACGGCGTCCAGAACGCTGCGCTGCTCAAGCAGATCGCCGAGATCCTCGACCACGCCGCACGAGAGATCGAAGCGCTTCCGCGCTGAACGGCCCCCAACGCCGCTCATCGGTGATGGGCGGCTGCGATCCGGCAGCGAAGCCGCCACCCCCGGCTCCGCTGCCGGATCCGAGACCGGTGCATATGTTCACTGCAGGGCGGAGACGCACGCGTCTTCGCCCTGCGCCGTTCTCCATGCTGGCGCGAGCCGTGCCGTACTCTCATCGCACCAATGTCGGCCGATACAGGATTCTACAAGCTGGATGTCGAGCACGTCCGCGCCGCCCCGACGGGCCGCCGGCTGGGTGTGCTCACCCTCACCGCGCTCGGCGTCGTCTACGGCGACATCGGCACGAGCCCGCTCTACGCCCTGCGGGAGTGCTTCAAGGAGGAGTACGGCATCCTGCCGACGGCGCCCAACGTCCTCGGCGTTCTCTCGCTCATCCTCTGGTCGCTGATCCTCGTCGTCAGCATCAAGTACATCGTCTTCATCCTGCGCGCCGACAACCGGGGTGAAGGCGGGATCCTCGCCCTGCTCGCCCTGTTGCTGCAGCAGAAACGACGCGCAGACGACCAGAAGCGCCGGATCATCCTGATCGGCCTCGGACTGTTCGGCGCCGCCCTGCTCTACGGCGACGGCGTCATCACCCCCGCCATCTCGGTGCTCGGTGCGGTAGAAGGATTGAAGGTGAGCACCCCGAGCCTCGCGGCGGTCGTCGTCCCGATCACGCTTGTCATCCTGTTCGGGCTGTTCATGGCACAGCGCCTCGGGACGGCCCGCGTGGGGGCCGCGTTCGGCCCGCTCATGCTCGTCTGGTTCGTGACGATCGCCTCGCTGGGCGTGCGCGCCATCGCCGGCACACCGGCCGTGCTCGCCGCGGCCAATCCGTGGCACGGCGTGATGTTCTTCCGGGAGCACGGGCTCGCCGGCTTCCTCACACTCGGTGCGGTCGTTCTGTGCGTCACCGGTGGTGAGGCGCTCTACGCCGACATGGGTCACTTCGGCAAGCGGCCCATTCGCATCGCGTGGTTTGCGGCCGTACTGCCGGCGCTGCTGCTGAACTACTTCGGCCAGGGCGCGCTGCTGCTGCAGAATTCCAAGGCCGCCAGCAATCCCTTCTACCTGCTCGCGCCACCCGCATTGCAGTGGCCGCTGCTCGTCATCGCGACGCTCGCGGCAATCGTGGCGTCCCAGGCGCTCATCTCGGGTGCGTTCTCGCTGACACAGCAGAGCATTCAGCTCGGCTACTCGCCCCGCATGCAGATCGTCCACACCTCCGAGCACGAGGCGGGACAGATCTACATCCCCGAGGTCAACAAGGCACTGATGATCGGCTGTCTCGTACTCGTGATCGGCTTCAAGAATTCCAGCAACCTGAGCGCCGCGTACGGCATCGCCGTGACGGGGACGATGGCGATCACCTCACTTCTCTTCGCCGTGGTGGCCCGCACGCGCTGGAACTGGTCGCTGCTGCACGTGGTGACCATCACTGCAGCATTTCTGGCGCTCGACCTGTCATTCCTCGTGGCCAATGTCGTGAAGATCGAGCATGGCGGCTGGGTGCCACTCGCCATGGCGCTCGTCGTCTACCTGCTCATGAGCACCTGGAAGCGCGGCCGCATGCAGCTCAACGAGATCCAGACCAACGGTGCGCTCCCGCTCGCCGATTTCCTCCGGAGCCTCGAGCATCATCCGCCCCTTCGCGTCAGGGGCACGGCCGTCTTCATGACGTCCAACGCCGATGGTGTCCCCGTGGTGCTCCTGCATCATCTCAAGCACAACAAGATGCTGCACGAGACGGTCATTCTGCTCAGCGTCCAGACCAAGGGAATTCCCGAGGTGAGCGAGGACCACCTGCTCGCGCTCGAGCAGCTCGGGCATGGCTTCTACAGGATCGTCGTCGCCTACGGCTTCATGCAGTCACCGCACATCCCCGACATTCTCGCTCGGGCCGCAGCGCGTGGCGTGCCTGTCCCGCCCATGGACACCTCGTACTTCCTGGGGCGCGAACGGCTCGTGATCAGTGACAAGGCCAAGATGTCGCGCCCCCGCAAGAAGCTCTTCGCCCTGATGTCCCGCAACGCGCGCTCGGCGACCGAGTTCTTCCAGATCCCGCCCAACCGGGTCGTGGAGCTCGGCGCGCAGATCGAGTTCTGACCTCGGTCGCCAGCGCGCTTTACCGCTCGTCGGCGTCGAGGTCGACGTGGATCTCCGAATTGACGCGAACACGCTCGAGCAATGCCGGCAGCTCCATGCGGAGCCGCTCGAGCTGGGGACGCATCAGCTGCATCTGCGATCGCACGTTGTTCAACTTCACGCGCAGCTCGGGCCCGAGCTCCACATGCATCCCGTCCATTCCCGGCCTCACGGGCATGGCGGGCATCCCGGGCATCGCAGGCATTCGCGGCATGGGAGTCATCGGCATCATCGGCGGCATCGGGGCCATGAACTCGCCGCCGGACATGCCGTCGCCCATGTAGAAGACGCCGCGCCGGCGTGGCAGGTCGCCCGCGCGCGCCACCTTCATCGAGACGTCGCGGAACTGCCCGTTCGCGTACACGCGCAGCGTCACGTTGTCACCCGGCCTGAGAGCGGCGACCGCGCGCTGGAGCCGCTGCGCCTTCGCCTGTCCGACGAAGCGATCCTCGGCATCCTCGCGCGAGACACGCAGGCTCACGCCGTTGATTGCCGCGATCCGGTTGCCCTCTTCCAGACCGGCGCGCGCCGCGGGCGATGAGTCACTGACGCTCATCACGAGCACGCCGAGCGTGTCGCGGCGGCTGCCACTGCTTCCGAGGCCGAAGCCGAGCGCGGGCCGCTCGTCCTGCTCGCTGCGCGTCGTGCGGAAGATCTCGCGGCGCCGGAAGAGCGAATCCGAATCGGCCGTCTTCACCTTCAGCGCGCTCGTCCGGCCATCGCGGTACACGCGCAGCTCGACCTCGTCGCCCGGCTTCGCCTTCGCGAGCTCGCGCGTGAGCCGGCGGGTGAGCGCACCCGTCATCTCGCCGTCCTCCACGTCCGCGGCGTTGACGCGCAGGCTCACGCCGTTGATGGCCGCGATGCGGTTCCCTTCCTCGAT
>JAYUTY010000055.1:0-7176 GCA_043754875.1 Gemmatimonadota bacterium | reverse complement strand
GATGCTCGCGCCCCATGAGCTGCGCGCCAAGTGTGGCGTACTGCCGCGAAGAACTGTCAACTTTCGAGGCAGCTACGGCACGATCGCCCCTCTTCCCGCCCATCTCATGGATCTACGCCGATAACGGAAGCATCGCCGGGTGCGAGCCTCGCGCGAAGAAATGATCAAGCACCAAGAAGCGGCAGAATCTTCCGTTCAAGTCGATCCGGGAGAGTGCCGATACCAGCGACCAGGAGGGCACAATGAACATCTATCCGAAGTCCGGCGGCGCGATTCGCCCCGCCTCGATCATCACCCCGCAGTCGGTCGACAAGGCTGAAAAGGCCCCAGTCGCTCCAGTGGCGCCGGTGACCCCGTCCGCAGCGCGGGGTGACAAGGTGCAGATCTCCGATGCCGGCCGCGCACTTGCGGCTCGCGACGAGTCCGGTGCCCTGACGCCAGAACGCACCGCGCAGATCCGCCAGCGCGTGCTGGACGGCGCGTACAACTCACTCGGTGTCGTCGACGAAGTCGCGCGCCGGATCATCAGCAGCGGCGACCTGTAGTCCGTCGGTCCAACTGCCATCGCCAGCCCCGTCGCCAGCCTACGCCGGCGACGGCGTTTCAGGAGATCACTCATGAAGTTCCTCGTCGTCGACGACTCCGTCACGATGCGCCGCATCATCGTCAACTCGCTCCAGCGGATCGGCTACACCGAGACCGTCGAGGCGGGAGACGGCCAGGAAGCGCTCAACCTCTTCGACGCCACGATCCAGTTCGTCATCACCGACTGGAACATGCCGAACATGAGTGGCATCGACTTCGCCCGTGCCCTGCGCGCGCGTCCCGATGGCAAGCGGATCCCGATCCTCATGGTCACCACCCGCAGCGTGCGCGAGGATATCCTCGCCGCGGTCGAAGCGGGAGTGAACAACTACATCCTGAAGCCGTTCACGCCGCCGGTCCTGAAAGAGAAGATCGATCAGATACTGTCGGTCGCGACCAGCGCGGCAGCGTGACGACGATGGCCACCAGACCGGCGAACGAGCTCCTCTACGATTCCGAGGCATCGCTCCGCCTCGTGGACAACGCGATCGGCGAATTCGGCGCCGCGGCTTCCGAGGAGGAGGTCGCCCCCGAGGTGCCCTCGAGCGGGCTCTCGGAACTTCCGAAGACGCTGCTGCGCGCATACGGCGAGATCACCGGCATCCTGGAGCGGCTGCGCGAGAGTCGCGGCATCCTCGAGCAGGCGGCCGTGCAGAAGCTGCAGCACATGAACGACAAGCTGCGCGAGGTCTCCTCGGCGACCGAGCTCGCGGCAACGGACATCCTCAACGGCCTCGACAAGGCGGTCGGCATGGTGGACGAGCTGGATGTGCTCGCCGCGACGCCCGATGGCGCAGTGAAGGCGGCCGAGCTCCGAAGCACGATGCGCGACGAGCTGTTCGGATTGATGGTGCACCTGCAGTTCCAGGACATCACGACGCAACAGCTCGCCTACTCGTCGTCCGTGATCGCCGACATGGAAACGAGGCTCGCGCAGATCGTCGCCATCTTCGATCCCACGGCGATGGGGTTCGAGATGCCACGGGAGCTCGTCTCGACCCCAGCCGGTCCGCAGACGTTCGACCCGAACGCGACGAACAGCAACGCGTCGGATCGCCAGGCGCTCGCCGACGAGCTCTTCACGAGCAAGCGCTGACGGCGCACGATCTGCAATGGCAGCACCAGCACGAGCAGCACTGCACCATGAGCCAGTACGAGTCGAGTGAAGTGAAGTGAGCGGAGCACGACGCCCGGGAGATTTCCCGGGCGTTTCCGTTTTTCTGCGCCCACGTCCTCAACTCGGCCGCTCCAACGGCCGACACTCGAAAGCGACTTCTCCTCCTTCCTTCGTCGCGACGAGCATGACCAACGCCGAGCAGCCCCTCCTGGAATTCCTGCGCCGCCTGCGCGCCGAAGTCGAACAGGTCGTCGTCGAGGACGCCACGACGCTGGCACGCCCACGCGCCTCGCTGGAGTGGCTCGCACTCACGCTTCCGCCAGAGCGCGCCGACGCATGCCGCCTCGCGCGGCTCGCGGGTGAAGCGCTCCGCGAGATCGACGGCGAGAGCGCGTCGTCGCCCGACAGCTGCCGCCGTGTGCTCGGCGCCGTGCGCGCCGCAACGAGTGCGGCGGCGGAGCATCTCGAGCACCCCGACGACTTCGGGCGCGAGCTGCTCCTCATCCAGGCAGGCCAGCAGCTGCTGCGCGCGCTCGGACGAGATCCGGCCGACTGGCTGCGCGCCTGCGAGCCCACGCCGGCAGCGACCGAGGACGACACTCGACTCTCCCTGGATGATGCGGCAGCGCTGCTGCTCATGGTGGAGCCGCAGGAACGGGAGGAGATGGAGCAGATCCGGGCAACGCTGGCCGCGATTGCGAACGACGTGGCGGCGGGCGAGATCGTCTGCGCGATGGCGCGCGACGCCGAGCGGTCGATCACGCGCGTGCTCTCCTGCGTGGAGAACGGCAGCGACGCGACCGAGGCGCTGGCCGAGGTGGCCGAGTACGTCGAAGCTGCTGTGCGCGCGCGCGACGCGGCCGACGATGCGACGACTCGCGCGGCCCAGGCGCCGCGCGCGACGAGCGCGCCGTCCGCGACGCCCGAGTCCGCGGAGCTGCATCCCGTGGCGGAGCGTGCAGAGCCGGACGACGCACCCGTTGCCGCACCGATCTTCGCCGAGGCTCCGACAACGGTCGTCGCTCGCCCGTCGATCCACAGCACGAGCATGGACGCGCTGCCGAGCGATGATCACGAGCTGATCGGCGACTTCATCACCGAGTCGCGCGACTATCTCGAGAGCGCCGAGAGTGCCCTGCTCGAGCTCGAGGCCAACCCGCAGGATCTCGAGGCGATCAACACCGTCTTCCGTGCCTTCCATACGGTGAAGGGGACTTCAGGCTTCCTCGGCCTCGACGTCATCACCGAGTTCGCACACGAGGCGGAGTCGCTGTTCAGCCGCGTGCGCGATCGCGAGCTGGCGTTCGCGGGCCGCGTACCGGACCTTGCCCTCCGCGCTGCCGACGTCGTGAAGGCGCTGCTCGGCGAGGTGGAGCAGGGGCTGCGCGGCGGCGAGATGCACCGGCCGGCCGAGTACGGCACGGTGCTGGACGAGCTCGCGCGCGTGGCGGCCGGCGATGCCAGCTACGCCGCGGAGTCGACATTGCCCGACGTGCGCATGGAGTCACCGGACATCATGCCCTCCATCGCCGACTCGCTCGCGGCACTGATCGACTCGCTGCCGCCCACGGTCGAAGGCAAGCGCGTCGATGCTCCGAGGGAGGAGCGCAGCGCATCGGCAGAGTCGTCCATCCGCGTGCGCACCGACCGACTCGACCGCCTGATCGACATGATCGGCGAGCTGGTCATCGCGCAGACCATGATCGCGCAGGATAGCGGTATCCAGACGGCGGGTCATCATGGCCTCTCACGCAAGGTGAGCCATGCCGGCAAGATCGTGCGCGAGCTGCACGACCTGTCGCTGTCGATGCGCATGGTGCCGCTCAAGCCGACGTTCCAGAAGATGACGCGCCTCGTGCGCGACGTGGCGCAGGCGATCGGCAAGGAGATCGTCTTCGTCACCGACGGCGAGGAGACCGAGATCGACCGCAACATGGTGGACGCGTTGAGCGATCCGCTCGTGCACATGGTTCGCAACGCGGTCGACCACGGCGTGGAGCGGCCGACCGACCGAGTGGCAGCCGGCAAGCCGCGGCAGGGCACGGTGCGCCTGTCCGCCGCGCACTCGGGCGGCAGCGTCGTCGTGGAGCTCAGGGACGACGGGAGGGGACTGGACAAGGACCGCATCTACGAGAAGGCAGTTGCGAAGGGGCTGATCGAGGCCGGCGCGAAAATGACCGAGTCGGAGATCTTCAACCTGATCTTCGCGCCGGGCTTCTCCACCGCCGAGAAGGTGACCGACGTCTCGGGACGTGGCGTCGGGATGGACGTGGTGCGCCGGAACATCGAGTCGCTGCGCGGACGGATCGAGATCACCTCGGCCGTCGGAAAGGGGACGACGTTCACCGTGCGCCTTCCGCTCACGCTCGCCGTCACGGACGGCATGCTGGTCCAGGTCGGCCGGGAGCGCTACATCCTGCCGACGACGAGCATCTTCATGAGCTTCCGTCCCGAGCGCGGCGCACTTTCCACGATCGCCGGCCGCGGCGAGATGGTGCGACTGCGCGAGGAGGTGATGCCGATGTTCCGTCTGCATCGCCTGTTCAACGTGGCGGCAGCGAAGGAGGATCCGTGCGAGGCCCTGGTGGTGGTCGTCGCGAGCGGTGACCAGCGCGTCGCGCTTCTCGTGGACGAGCTGCTCGGCCAGCAGCAGGTCGTCGCCAAGTCGCTCGGCCAGGGGATCGGCAAGATCCAGGGAGTATCCGGCGGCGCCATCCTCGGCGATGGCCGCGTCGGGTTGATCCTCGACCCCACCGAGCTGCTGCATCTCATCCGCAAGGGTGACGAAGAGGCTGAGCTGCTGCGCTCGGTCGCCTGACCCGGTTCGAAGGCATGCGGCGGCGCCGTCAGGCGCCCGCCGTTCAACCTCCTGCCTCGGCAGGTCGATACCTCACTACGAGAGGATGCCTTCCGTCCTCGCTCCGCCAGCGTCGTCCGCGATGGTCGCCGACGCGTCACTCCGCACACTGGATTGCCCGATGAGCACCGATACCGCATTCGTCCCCAACGGCACCGAGGTCGCCCGCCGAGCGGGCAAGTTCCTCACCTTCTTTCTCGCCGGCGAGGAATACGGACTCGAGATCCTGAAGGTGCACGAGATCATCGGCATGCTGCCGATCACGCGCATCCCGCGCTCGCCCGACTACATCCGTGGCGTGATCAACCTGCGCGGCAAGGTCATCCCGATCATGGACCTGCGCACGCGCTTCTCGATGCCGGCGCACGACACCGAAGAGGCCTGCATCATCGTGACGCAGATCCAGGGCGTGCAGATCGGCATCGTGGTCGATCAGGTCTCCGAGGTGGCGAACGTGACCGAGGACCAGGTGGAGGACACGCCGAACTTCGGCGCCGACGTGCACACCGAGTTCCTGCTGGGCCTCGCCAAGCAGGGTGGCAAGGTCAAGCTGCTGCTGGACATCGACCGCGTGCTGACACTCACCGAGATCGCCGCGGCCAACGCCGTCGCGGCCTAGCAACACGAGCGGGAGCACGCGCCAATGGGTCTCGCGACCGGTATCGCGTTGACGAGCCAGGAGTTCAAAGCCGTCAGCGCGTTGATGTACAAGGTGTCCGGCGTGAACCTCACCGCGGGCAAGGAAGGGCTGGTCGAGTCGCGGCTCGCGAGCCGTCTGCGCACGCTCCAGCTGGACAGCTACGCGGACTACCTGTCGCACGTCACGGACGATCGCACGGGCGCCGAGCTGACGATGATGCTCGACCTGCTGACGACGAACAAGACGAGCTTCTTCCGCGAAGAGGCGCACTTCGACTACCTGACCCGCGAGGTGCTGCCCCGTCTCAAGGAGCGTGGCAGCGAGGTGCGGATCTGGTGCGCCGGCTGCTCCTCGGGGGAGGAGCCGTACACGCTCGCGATGGTGCTGGCCGAGCAGTGGCCGGGCCGCAGCGGTCCGCCGGTGCGTATCCTCGCGACCGACCTTTCGACGCGGATTCTCGCGCGCGCAAGCGCGGCCGAGTACGACGAACAGCAGATGGGCGACCTGGACCGCGCGCACGTGAGCCGCCACTTCGAGCCGGTGGCCGACGCGGGCGGCAAGCGGTTCCGGGTCCGCGAGGAGCTGCGCCGCATGGTGCAGGTGACGCGGCTGAATCTCATGCAGCCCTGGCCGATGAAGGGTCCCTTCGACGTGATCATGTGCCGCAACGTGATGATCTACTTCGACGCACCGACGCAGGAACGACTCGTCAATCGCTTCTGGGAGCTGCTGGCCCCTGGTGGATCGCTGCTGGTCGGACACTCCGAAAGCCTCACGGCGCTCTCGCATCGCTTCTCGTATGTCCAGCCTGCCACTTACCTGCGCTGACTGGCGTCACTCGCCCGAGGCCGCGCGATGCGTCGTCGGCGTGGGCGACATGGCCGTCACGGCGAATGCGGGGATCCAGCTCGTGACCTTCGCGCTGGGCAGCTGCCTCGGCGTCATGATCCACGATCCGGTGTGCCGCGTCGGCGGGCTGCTGCACGTCATGTTGCCCGACTCGTCGATCGATGCCGCGAAGGCGGAGGCGAACCCGGCGATGTTCGTGGACAGTGGGGTGCCGCGGCTGTTTCGCGAAGCCTACCAGCTCGGCGCAGTCAAGGAGCGCCTCGTGGTGAAGGTGGCTGGCGGCGCGGCGGTGCACACTGGCGTCGACATGTTCGAGATCGGCAAGCGCAACCTGATCGCGCTGCGAAAGATCCTGTGGAAGAACGGCGTCCTGATCACGTCGCACGACGTGGGTGGACACAGCTCGCGCACCGTCACCCTCGACGTCGCCACAGGCGGCGTCATGCTCCGGATGGACGGAGCGGACCGCTCACTCTAGCCCGCGCCGGCAACGGCTTCTCATGGCTCTCAACATACTCGTGACCGACGACAGCGCCGTGATGCGCGCGATGATCGTCAAGACACTCCGCATGACGGGCGTTGCGCTCGGTGAGGTGCTCCATGCCAGCAATGGCAGGGAAGCGCTGGCCGTGCTCGACGACCAGTGGGTGGACCTGGCGCTCGTGGACATCAATATGCCCGTGATGAACGGTCTGGAGCTGCTCGCCGAGGTGGCGAAGCGTCCATACGGCGGCGGGCTGCGGACGATCGTCGTCTCGACGGAGGGAAGCGATCCGCGCATCGCGCAGGTGCGCGCGTTCGGCGCGGAGTTCGTGCGCAAGCCGTTCACTCCCGAGGACCTGCGGGATGCCGTGATGCGCGTGACCGGAGTGGCCGCATGAACGCCTACACCACGCCGCTCGCAGAGGTGGCGACGCGCACGTTCGAGGAGCTGTGCTTCTTCTTCGCGATGCCCCTCCTCACCGACGAGCAGCGTGAAGCCGAGACCGATGCGGCGATGAGCGTGCGCTTTCGTGGTCCGCTCAGCGGGCGACTGGTCGTTCGGCTCGCTGGCGGGATGCTGCCGATGCTCGCGTCGAACATGCTCGGCGACGCGGATGGCAACTCGGCGATGCAGCGCGACGCGCT
>JAYUTY010000054.1:0-7200 GCA_043754875.1 Gemmatimonadota bacterium | reverse complement strand
CGCAGAGCGCCTCGCAAGTGCTCGTGATCCGCGTCAGCGACCGTGTCGGCAAGGGAATTCGTGGCGCGCCCCGCGATGCGCTGATCGCCGAGTCGGTGGACCCGAGCGCGCGCGGACGAGCGTTCGGGATGCAGCGGTCGGCCGATCATGCTGGCGGCGTAGTGGGCCCACTGATCGCGTTCGGCCTGCTGAGCTGGCACTTCGCGTCGCTGCGCACCGTGTTCATGCTGGCGGCGATCCCGGGGTTCCTCTCTGTGCTCGTCGTGATGTTCGGCGTGCGGGACATCCCGAAACGGGCGGACGTGCCGAGCGGGCATGGTCCCGACCTCACGCTGCCGATGGGACGCCGGTTCTGGAGCGTGCTCGTGGTGCTGTTCGTGTTCACGCTCGGCAACTCCACCGACGCCTTTCTGCTGCTCCGAGCGGCGCAGCTCGGCGTTCCGGTGGCGCTTGCGCCGATCCTGTGGGTGGCGCTCCACGTCGTGAAGTCGTCGTCGAGCGTGCCGGGGGGAGCGTTGTCGGACCGCATCGGCCGGCGTCCGACGCTGATTGCCGGGTGGCTGCTCTACGCGGCTGTGTACCTCGGGTTCGCGCGTGCGGGCACCGCGTGGCAGGCATGGGCGCTGTTCGGCGTGTACGGCATCTTCTTCGGCCTCACGGAGGGGAGCGAGCGAGCGCTCATCGCTGATCTCGTTCCGGTAGAACGGCGCGGGACGGCCTTCGGCTGGTACAATCTCGCGATCGGACTGGGCGCGCTACCCGCGTCGCTCCTGTTCGGCTACGTGTGGGATCATGCGGGCGCACCGAGCGCGTTCGTCATGGGTGCGGCGTTCGCGCTGGCTGCGGCGCTGGGGCTGCTCTTCGTGATGCCCGCCATGAACGCGCAGCGGCAGCGTCTCTGACGGTCAGGTCCGACGCGCTGTCATCAACAACAGCGACTCCCTGGCCGATCGTAGCGGCGGGCCAGAGCGTCGCGGGCGAAGGCCTCGCGCGACAACGGAACGAGACCAGGATGACGACGCGTCGCGTGGGCGATGTAGGCGTCGTAGTCGGGCGCGCCAACCACGCGACGCATCATCTGCGCGAGCGACGCGCAGAGCGCCCGGATGCGCGTTGGAAGTCGCTGCTGATGCATCGTCAGTCTCCCGCCAGCGAAGCACGTGGGGTGAAGGGCACCTCGGTGGAGCGCACAGGGCTGTCGGAACGCAGCAGCGTCCACCAGGCGCGCGCACTATCGGCGAGGATGACGAGCACGGAGATGAGGAAGAAGGCGGCGACGGCGGCGTCAAGGTAGTCGTTGGCGATCATGCGGGCGAGCGCACCGTGTGACGAGACGCCTGGCGGGAGCGTCGACGCGGCGACCGCGGACTGGAGTAGTCGTGCGTGCGCAAGGAAGCCGAGCTTGGGAAGCGGCGAGAAGATCTTGATCGCGCCGGCCGTCATCGTCACGATCACCAGCCATGCGAGCGGAGCGAGCGTCACCCAGGCGTAGCGCGCCTTACCCATGCGCATGATCACCGTCGTCGCCACGCAGAGAGCGACTGCGGCGAGCAGCTGGTTGGAGATCCCGAACAGCGGCCAGAGCGAGTTGATCCCGCCGAGTGGATCGTTGACGCCCTGCCAGAGAAAGTGTCCCCACATCGCGACGAAGAGCGCGCTGGAGAGGACGACTGCCGGTGTCCATGCTGTGCGGCCGAAGGGACCCCAGACGTGCTTGCCGAGATCCTGCAGCATGAAGCGACCGACGCGCGTGCCGGCGTCGAGCGTGGTGAGGATGAAGAGCGCCTCGAACATGATGGCGAAGTGGTACCAGAGCGCCATCGCGCCGTTGCCGGGCATCAGGCGCGCGAAGATGTGTGCCATGCCGACAGCGAGACTTGGCGCGCCGCCGGTGCGCGAGAGGAGTGACGTCTCGCCGACCTGGCGCGCGAGCGACTCGAGCTCCGCGGGGGTGACGACGAAGCCCCACTGCGCGATGGCCGTGGCTGCACTCTGCACCGAGGTGCCGAGCGCCGCGACAGGCGCGTTGATCGCGAAGTAGACGCCCGGGGTGAGCGCGCAGGCGGCGATCAGCGCCATCACGGCCACGAACGACTCGACGAGCATCGCCCCGTAGCCGACGAGGCGCGCGTCGCTCTCGCGCTCGAGCAGCTTCGGCGTCGTCCCCGACGCGATGAGCGCGTGAAAGCCACTGATGCTGCCGCACGCGATGGTGATGAACGCAAATGGAAAAAGCCCGCCGGCGAACACCGGTCCCGTGCCGTCGGTGAAACGCGTGAGGGCGGGCATCTGCAGCGGCGGGAGGACGACGAGAATTCCCACCGCGAGTACCACGACGACGCCGATCTTCACGAAGGCGGAGAGATAGTCGCGAGGCGCCAGCAGGAGCCAGACGGGGAGGACGCTCGCCGCGAAGCCGTACGCCATGACGAGCAGGGCGAGCGTGCGGCCGGAGAAGGTGAACGAAGCGGCGTACGACGACTCCGCCGCCCACCGGCCCGCGAGGAGCGCCAGCGCGAGCAGCACGAGCCCGATCGCGCTGGCTTCGAGCACGCGGCCCGGCCGGATCCAGCGCATGTAGATGCCCATCAGCATCGCGATCGGGATGGTGAGGGCGATCGTCACCGTGCCCCACGGGCTGCTCTTGAGCGCGTTGACGATCACCAGCCCGAGGACGGCGATCAGCACGATCATGATGCCGAGCACGGCCACGAGTGCGGTGAAGCCGGCGACCGGGCCGATCTCCTCTCGCGCCATCTGACCCAGCGACTTTCCGTCGCGGCGAATGGAAGCGCAGAGGATCACGAAGTCCTGAACGGCGCCACCGACCACCACGCCAACGACGATCCAGAGAATGCCGGGGAGATAGCCGAACTGGGCCGCGAGAGTGGGTCCGACGAGTGGACCAGGCCCCGCGATGGCGGCGAAGTGATGGCCGAAGACGATCCACCGATTCGTCGGGATGAAGTCGCGGCCGTCGGCGAGTCGCTCGGCGGGCGTCTGCCGAGCGTCGTCGAGCGCGAAGATCCGAGCGGCGATGAAGGCGCTGTAGAAGCGGTAGCCGATGGCGTACGTGCAGACGGCCGCCACGAGGAGCCAGGCAGCGCTGACGGACTCGCCGCGCGAGAGCGCGAGCCACGCGAGCGTTCCGGCTCCGGCGAGCGCGACGCCCGTCCAGCCGAGCGCGGCCGGAAGGGAGAGTCTCGAGGGCGATTGCAAGGTGTCGTGTGAGCGCATCGCGGCAAAGTGGGCTGGGGAGCCGCGGTGGGCAATACGGCGAGCCGAAGGGGCGTCGCCGCGCCTGTGATCGCCCGTTAGCTTTCGGCCTCACCTCTCAACCCGACCGTGCGCGCACCTCTCCGCTTGCTCTGCAGCCTTCCGCTCGTTCTGGCCGCCTGCCGCGGGCGCTCGGGTGCCGAGGCCCCCACGCCAGCGAATGCTGCGCTGGAGGTGCGTCCGCTCGCGCAACTCGCGGCGCAGCACGTGATCCTGATGCCCGCGTACTATGTGCGGGCCGGCGATCCGCTCGGGTGGGCGGCGACGATCCCGAAGACGCGAGAGTATCTCCGACTGCTGGACGCCGAGCTCGCCTCCGTGCTCGCAGAGCGGGGACTCAAGTCGCAGTGGATCTACCCGGCTGATCTCGCGCGCGCTGCGCGGTCCAGCCCGACGTACGCGGTGGATCCGTACACGATGGGGGTGAGCCCGCTGCGCAGCCCCGACCTGCCGCCGGGCGCGAAGCTCGGCGATCCGCTGGCGACGCAGCTGCGTACGATGATCGCGCTCCAGGAGGCGCGCGCGGTGCTCGTGCCGGTCGAGCTGCGGTTCGAGCGCGAGAAGTCCGGGCTTGGGGTCGCGGTCCTCCACGTCGCGCTGCTCGATGGGCGCCTCGCGGAAGTGCGCTGGTCCGGCGAGGTCCGCAGCGACCCCGCCACAACGCTCTCCCCCGCCGTGCTCACGAGCATCGCGGGACATCTTGCCGACCTGATCGCGGCGCCCTGAGTCCGCCGAGCACATACATGCCTACTCCAGTCACCCTCATCTCCGGCGACGGCATCGGGCCGTCGATCAGCAGCGCCACCGTGCGCATCCTCGAAGCGGCGGGGGCGCAGATCGAGTGGGACGCGCAGTACGCGGGCATGGCCGGGGTCAGCATGTACGGCGACCCCATTCCCGATGCGACGCTCGACTCGATCAAGCGCACGCGCATCGCGCTCAAGGGGCCGCTCGAGACGCCGGTCGGTGAGGGATTCCGCTCGATCAACGTCGCGCTGCGCAAGACGTTCGATCTCTACGCGAACGTGCGGCCGGCCAGCACGATCGTGAAGGGGGGGCGCTACGAGGATATCGACATCGTGCTCATCCGAGAGAACACGGAGGGGCTGTACGTCGGCATCGAGCACTACATCAAGATCGGGAGCGACGTGCGCGCCGCGGCGGAGAGCGTCGCGCTGATCACGCGCGTGGGATCCGAGCGCATCGTGCGCTACGCGTTCGACTACGCGGTGAAGCACGGGCGCAAGAAGGTGACGCTCGTGCACAAGGCCAACATCCTGAAGTTCTCGCAGGGGCTCTTCCTGGACGTGGGGCGCATGGTGGCGCGCGAGTACGACTCGATCGAGTTCACCGAGATGATCGTGGACGCGACGGCGATGAATCTCGTGCTGCATCCCGAGCGGTTCGACGTGATCGTGACGACCAACCTGTTCGGTGACATCCTCTCCGATCAGATCAGCGGCCTGGTGGGCGGCCTCGGGCTCGCGCCGGGCGCGAACATCGGGCTGGGCGGCGCGATCTTCGAAGCGGTCCATGGCACGGCGCCCGACATCGCGGGCAAGGGCGTCGCGAACCCGGGGGCGCTGATCCTCGCCGCGTGCATGATGCTGGACTACATGAACGAGAGAGCGCGCGCGCAGCGCATCCGCTCGGCGCTCATCGGTGTCATCCAGGAAGGCCGAACGGTCACGCGCGACCTTGGCGGCACGGCGAGCACGGACCAGTTCACCGACGCGATCATCGCGCGGCTGTGATCCGCCTGTGACGACGACTGTCTTCCACTGCTCCGACCTTCACTTCGGAGCTCCGGCAGTGCCGGAGCAGTACGAGGCAATGGAGGCGCTGATCGCCGAGCGTCGGTATGACGTCGTGGCAATCTCGGGCGACGTGTCGCAGCGTGCGCATGCCGGGGAATTCCAGCGCGCGCGCGCATTCATCCGACATGCGGAGCAGACGGGGAAGGTCATCTGCATTCCCGGCAATCACGACGTGAAGTGGTGGAAGGCGCCGCTCAATCTTGGCGACGAGGCGGAGATGTTCGCCAACTACCGTCGGTATATCGGGGACGACATCGAGCCGGTGCTGCGCGTGCCGGGAGCGGTGTTTGCCGGGCTCAACACGTCGCACGGCGTCACGCGTGAAACGCTGACGTGGCGGCTCCGCGACCTGTCGATCATCGGCACCATCCACCGGGCTCAGGTGGAACGTCTCCGCGCCCTGTTCATGGACGTGCCCGCTGACATGGCGCGCGTAATTGTGATGCATCACAATCCCGTGAAGGGCGAACTCTCGCAGCGCCACGGTCTTAACAACACGCCGCGCGCACTCGGCGCGTTCGCCGACATGTCGGTAGATCTCGTGCTGTGTGGCCACGATCACCAGGACGCGATTCACTACGTCGAGCACACTCGGAAGGGCACGGTTATTTCAACGGCGGGGACGGTATCCAACCGCATGCGCGGCGGGCGACCATCGTCCGTCAACAGCATCCGCATCTCGCCGGAGAAGATCGAAGTGTCCACTCTCGTTTGGTCGTCCTCCGACCATGGCTTCGTTCCGGGTCCCGCAAAGTGTTTCACGCGCTGACTCGTATGCTTCGCCGTACGCGCGACGTCTCACAGATGGAGCTGGGCTTTCATGGCGGAACGCCGCGCAATGCCGACGAGCTGCTCGCGCGGCTGCAGCAGCTCGGGCTGCGTCGCATCACGCGCTGCCGGCTGACGCGCAATCGCAACGTCATGGTGAGCTTCGGGGCGGGCGAGCTCCGCGTGCACGAGGGCTATCTCGCTGCGCCGGCGCGCGTGCTCGAGGCCATCGTGACCTTCGTGGAGGGCCGCTCGCGCGCGGAGCGCAGTGCGGCGCAGAAGATCATCGTCGCGCATCCGATCCGCTCACCGCGGCCACCGGCGCGCCGCGAGCGCACGCATGAAGAAGACGTGCCGATCGTCGAGCAGCTCGTCGAGTGGCATCGCCGCTACAACTCGCGGCACTTCCAGGGCCGTCTCAAGATCGCGGATATCCGCGTGTCTCGCCGGATGAAGAGCCGTCTCGGCCACTACACGGCGGCGACGTCGGGGGGCGAAGACGCGGAGATCGCGATCAGCCGCGCGCATCTCAAGAAGCACGGGTGGCAGGAGACGCTGCACACCCTGCTGCACGAGATGGTGCACCAGTGGCAGGACGAGAGCGGCCACACCATCGATCACGGAGCGACGTTCCGCGCGAAGGCTCGCGAGGTCGGGATCGCGCCGTACGCGCGGCGCGTGCTCGCCACGCGCCCAGGCCGGGCGGAAGGCTCTCAAACGCTCGGGCGCCGCGCCGCGCGAAAAGGGTGATGGGGTGATTACCTTTCGCGGGCAGGCTTCCCTCCACCATCCCGCGATCCATGCTCGATTTCTATAACATCGACGGCGTGCTGTCCGAAGAGGAGCGCGCCGTCCG
This sequence comes from Gemmatimonadota bacterium, assembly GCA_043754875.1. Classification (GTDB taxonomy): domain Bacteria; phylum Gemmatimonadota; class Gemmatimonadetes; order Gemmatimonadales; family Gemmatimonadaceae; genus AG11. Next base: position 483 of record JAYUTY010000054.1, on the reverse strand, counting down.
TGACAGTGTGCGCCGCTTCGTCGACGAGCGCGTCCTCCCGATCATCGGCGACGCCTATGTGCAAGGGCGCTTCCCGCGCGAGCTCGTTCCCGAGATGGGGGAGCTCGGCGTGTACGGTGCGAACCTGCCGGAGGAGTACGGCTGCGCGGGGCTCAACAACGTGCAGTACGGGCTCATCATGCAGGAGCTCGAGCGGGGCGACTCGGGCATCCGCTCGTTCGCGAGCGTGCAGGGCGCGCTCGCGATGTATCCGATCTACGCGTTCGGCAGCGAGGAGCAGCGGCGGAAGTACCTCCCCGGCATGGCGAAGGGAGAGATCATCGGCTGCTTCGGGCTGACGGAATCGGACTACGGGTCCAATCCGAGCGGGATGATGACGATGGCCGTGGAGCAGGGGGACGGCACGTGGATCCTGAACGGCGGCAAGATGTGGATCACGAGCGGCTCGGTGGCGAACATCGCGGTCGTGTGGGCCAAGACCAA
>JAYUTY010000053.1:0-2420 GCA_043754875.1 Gemmatimonadota bacterium | reverse complement strand
CGTCCTCTGCGGTAAAAGCTTTTAGTCGTTCATGTTGCGGCGCAATGCTTACACCGCATCCGACAGCGACGTAAAGTTGAAGTCCCGCACCTTGAGCGTGGGAAACACCACGTTGCCGCCTGCCTCGGTGCCAGCTACGCGCTCCGGCCGGCCGAGCATCTCGAGATTGTTGAGCATGAACAGCGGGCTCTCGTTGAAGCGGAGGTTCTTGATCGCCTTGGTGATCTTGCCGTTCTCGATCAGGAAGGTGCCGTCGCGCGTGAGGCCGGTGTAGAGCACCGTGCGCGGGTCCACGGGGCGCAGGTACCACAGCCGCGTCACGAGGATGCCGCGCGGGGTGGAGGCGATCATCTGCTCTGTGGTCGCGTCACCACCAACCATCTTCACTCCGCCGACACCGCCTGTGGCACGCGCGTTCTTCTTCTGCGCCCAGAAGCGCGAGTACTGGAGCTGCTTCAGCACGCCGTTCTCGATCCATGTCTCGCGCGAGAGCGGCAGTCCCTCGCCGTTCCAGGGCTGGCCGAGGAGCTGCGGATCGCTGGGGTCGGAGTAGAGGGTGACCTTGGAGTCCACCACCTTGTCTCCGATCTTCGTGCCGCCGCCCTGCTTGGAGAAGGCCGAGCGTCCTTCGTCGGCGCTGCGGGCGTCGAGGGCGAAGGCGAGCAGCTGGACGAGGTCGCCCACTGCCTGCGGCTCGAGGATGACCGTGTAGCGGCCCGGCTCGATCGCCACCGGGTTGCGCGACCGGCGCGCCTTGTCGATCGCGCGGTCGGAGACGGCCCGGAAGTCGATCTGCTTCCAGTCCGGATGGTCGGCTCCCGCCCATCCCGAGCCCGTACCGTCGTTCGTGCGGACGGTGAGCTGGTAGTTGGCGCTCGTCGTGGGGAAGTACGCGTACAAGCCGGTGTTCGACGCGATCGCGTTGTAGCCGCCGCCGGCGACGATGAAGCCCGCCGCGGCGAGATCGCCCGCCGCCTTGGCCGCGTCGATCGCCGTGTGCGCCGCCGCGGCACGGTCGGCCGGGGTCAGGTTCGCCGTCGTGTCGAAGTAGGCGTTCACGTCCTGATATTTCTGCGCCGGGAGCAGCGGCATGTTCTCCGGATCCTCGGGCGCGAGCTTCGCGATCGCCTCGCTCTGCCGCACCGCGCGCTCCAACCCCTCGGTCGAGAAGTCGCTCGTCGTCACCACGGCATGCTTCGCCCCGTAGCCGGACTGGATGCCGAGGCTGGAGTTGCTGACGCCGCCCGACGTGCTGATGCGGTTGGCAGCAAAGCGGATGTTGCCCTGATAGCCGCCATTCAACTGCACGCCGATCGTGTCGGCCTTGGACATCTTCACGATGCGCTCGAGAAAGGCCTGCGCCTCGCTGCGGGACATCATGTCGCTCGGAGAGATGATGCTCCCCTTGCTGAACAGGCTCTTGGGAGCGCTCATCCCTTTCTCCCCGTGTTGATGACGTTGATGTTCTTGAAGCGGCTCGGCACGCATCCGTGACTCACCGCGTTGACCTGGCCCGGCTGCCCCTTCCCGTCGAAGAAGCTCGCCCCCATCTCGTAGCTCTTCTTCCCGCCGATCATGTCCATCGCGTTCCAGAACTCCGGCGTGCGCATCTGATAGGCGACGTCCTTCAACATACCGGTGATCTTGCCGCCCTTGATCTCATAGAAGAGCTGTCCGCCGAACTGCGCGTTGTAGCGCTGCTGGTCGATCGAGAAGCTGCCGTCGCCCACGATCGCGATGCCGCGGTCCGTCGCCGCGATGAGATCGTTCCAGCCGATGTCCTTGGCGCCCGGCAGCAGCGAGACGTTGGGCATGCGCTGAAACTGGACGTCGCTCCAGCTGTCGGCGTGCGCGCAGCCGTGGCTGCGGATGGGGCGCTTCTGGCTCGTGTACCACCAGTCGAGCATCGGCGCCTGCTCGCGCGTCGTCTGGTAGTCGTTGACGATCCCGTTCTTGATGATGAGGAACTCGTCCGGCTTCACGCCGTCGTCGTCCCAGCCGATGGTCGAGCAGCCGCCCTCCTGCGAGCGGTCGCCCTGGATGTTCATGAACTCCGGACCGTAGCGGAGCTTGCCCAGCTTCTCGCGCGGAGGCGCGACGAAGCTCGTGCCGGCGTAATTGGCCTCGTAGCCGAGAGCGCGATCGAGCTCCGTGGGATGCGCGACGGACTCGTGGATCGTGAGCCAGAGATGACTCGGATGCAGCACCAGGTCGTAGCGCCCCACGTCGACCGCCTTCGCCCCGAGCTTCTCGACGGCCTCCTCGCCCCACTTGCGCGCGTTCTCCACCGGGTTGGCGCCCGTGAGATACTCGTAGCCGCGGGCGGCCGGCTGGATGACGTTGGTGCGCGTCTGGAAGTCGGAGAAGTCGGGCTTCACCGCCGTGGCGGCGAAGGGGAGCCAGCTCCGGATCACCGTCTG
>JAYUTY010000052.1:0-7205 GCA_043754875.1 Gemmatimonadota bacterium | reverse complement strand
CACTGGAAGAGCAGGAGGGCAGCGTGCTGGTCTTCCTCCCAGGAGTGGCTGAGATTCGCCGCACACATGCGCTGCTCGCCAACGCATGGCTGCCACCTGGCACACGCCTTCTCCCGCTCTACGGCGAGCTGGCCGCCGAGGTGCAGGACGAGGCGATCGCGCCACCGAGGACGGGCGAGCGGAAAGTCGTGCTCGCGACGTCGATCGCCGAAACGAGCCTCACGATCGAAGGAGTAGGCGTGGTGGTGGACAGTGGGCTCGCGCGCGTGCCGCGCTTCTCTCCGCGCAGCGGGATGTCGCGTCTGGAGACGGTGCGTGTCTCCCGCGCGTCGGCCGAGCAGCGGGCTGGCCGCGCGGGTCGCACCGCCCCCGGTGTGTGCTATCGCTTGTGGGCCGAGGCAGAGCAGGGCCATCTGCTTCTGCGCACGACGCCCGAGATCCTCGAGGCAGACCTCGTCCCGCTCGCGCTCGATCTGGCGGCAGCGGGGATCACGGATGTTGGCACGCTGCGGTGGCTCGACACGCCACCAGCGGCCGGCATGGAGCACGCGCGCGAGCTGCTCGTCGAGTTGGGAGCGTTGAACGCCGCGGGACGCATCACGCCGCATGGTCGGCAGATGTCGTCGTTCGGCATGCATCCGCGGTTGGCGCACATGCTGCTCGCCGCGCATGCATTCGGTGCCGGCGCGACGGCGTGCGTGGTCGCGGCGCTGCTCGATGAGCGCGACGTCTTTCGACGCGATCGTGATGCCGCGCGCGACGTGGATCTCCGCACCCGTGTCGCGCTGTTCGCCGACGGTGCCGACACGCGCGCTCCTGATGTGGATGGTGAGCGGCTGCGACGCGTGCGGGAGCTCGCCCGCGGCTGGCGGGCGCAGCTCGGTGTCGTCACCAGCGAGCGCGTCGACGTTGCGTCCACTGGCCGAGTGCTCGCGCTCGCGTATCCGGATCGACTCGCCGTCCGCCGCGGCGGCTCGACTCGATTTCTCCTGCGCAATGGCACGGGCGCGGAGATCGGCGACGCGGCATCGCTCGCCGGGGCAGAGTGGCTCGTCATTGCCGATCTCGACGGGCGACAGCCGCTCGCGCGCGTCTATCTCGCGACGGCGCTCGAGCGGAGCGACGTCGATTCCATCGTCGCAGCGGACGCGCAGCGAGAGGATGTCGTCGCCTGGGACGCCGACGCGGGGCGTGTCACGTCGCTCCGCCGCACGCGGCTCGGTGCGATCGTGCTGCGCGAACAGCCGCTGGTCGACGTGGACGAGACGTTCGTCACCGGCGCGTTGCTCCGCGCGCTGGAGCGGGGGGATGGGCTTGCGCTTCCGTGGCGCGAGCCGGCGCGTCGGCTGCGCGAGCGTCTGGAGTTTCTCTACACGCTCGACCCGTCGTGGCCCGACGTTCGCCTGCCAACGCTCGAAGAGACGATGGCCGAGTGGCTCGCTTCGCACCTCGTGGGAGTGCGACGGCGGAGCGAGGTGGAGGCGCTCGACCTCGGGTCGGTCCTCGTCGAGCGCCTGAGTTGGGAGCGTCGACGGCTGCTCGAGGAGCTCGCCCCGACACACGTCGTGGTGCCAACTGGCTCTCGGCTGCCGATCGACTATGCCGATCCCCAATCACCTGTGCTCGCGGTACGGCTCCAGGAGCTGTTCGGTCTGGCCGACACGCCGCGCATCGGTGGCGGCGCGGTACCGCTGACGCTGCATCTGCTCTCGCCGGCGCACCGCCCGGTGCAGGTCACACGTGATCTCGCGGGCTTCTGGCGGTCGTCGTACTTCGACGTGCGAAAGGAACTGCGCGGGCGCTATCCCCGGCATTCGTGGCCTGAAGATCCACTGAGCGCGCCGCCCACTCGGCAGGCCAAGCCCCGCACGTGACTCGCGCGTCCGTCTCCGAGTGAGGGGGACGCGCTCGCCACGGCAGGCGTTTGGTGGGCTGAGCGATCAGAAGCTGATGCCGAAGGTGATCGGGATGAACTGCGTCGTGGATCCGCCTTCGCTCGACGAGAACATCAGATGGTAGCGCGCCTCGACGAAGGTGCTGAGGCCACTCAGGGGAAAGCGCAGCCCGGCGCCGCCGTTGATTCCGGCGGCGTTGCGGGAAGCGTCGAAGCCGGCGGGGTCGGTGAACTGTTCGTGATAGTAGCCGAGCCCGCCGATGAGGTAGGGGCTGTCGGGCAGGCGACTGAGGTTGAAGACCAGATTCGCCGTGGCGTTGGCGATGCGGTCGCTCCCGTTGCTGTTGTTCTTGAAGTTGAAGCCGTTGTAGGCTCCCTCGAGGCGAAGTCCGATGGGGACGATGGGCGCGCCGAAGTTGAGGCCGGCGGCGACGTTATAGCCGATGTCCGCCGCATTGCCCAGGTTGCCGACTGGTGCGGCAAGCCCGCCCGCGATGCTGAGCGAGGTTCGTGTCTGGGCCATCAGCGGCGATGCGCTGGAAAGGGCGAGCGCGCCGATCGCAAGCAGGGCACGAAGCGGACGAGCCGATGCCGGTCTCGTCGTGGGGGAGTTGACGGTGGTGAACAGCTTCATGAGCAGCCTCCAAGTAGGGTGAGCATGGTGTGGGCTTTCCACGATCCATGCCACGCTTGGCGTCGGGTGGATCCGGCACACTTGTGATCGACCTTGGAGTAGGCTGAGCCAGACTCATGGACAGCGTTAATTGCCTCACGCGGCAGGTTAGTAATTCCTTTATAATCAGGAACTATCATTACAGAGCCATTGTCGCTGTTTTCCTTTTTTATTATGATATATCTATGCGTTCCTATGACGTTGCCATAACATCACTTGCGATCGATGCACCGCAGAAATGGACAGACAACCTCCTATCGCACCACGGCATCTCAACCGTCATATCGGCCAAACGCGGCGTCAGCAGGCGCATCACCCCCCCTGCACTCATTCTCCTCGCTCTCACTCGACAGCTCCACACGGAGCTCGGCATCGGAGTCGGCGACGCGCTCAGCATCGCCACCGCCTTGCTCACTTCAGAGAACAACGGTGTCCTCGAGAAGGGACATCTCCGCCTCTCGTTCGACCGCGCCGCGCTTGAGCGCACGCTTGCCACACGGCTCGGCGAAGCCCTAGAGTTTGCCCCCACCCGCCGACGCGGCCGTCCGCCACAGCCCGTCCGTGCGCGTCTTGAGGCCTGACGCGCGAGGGGCGGCGGTCACCGATGTGCCCGCCGCCCCCTCGCTTCACTTGGACCGGCACAGGCGTCAGCCGACGCCCAGCCACCAGATCAGGCCTTCGACACGTTCTCGGCCGCCGGACCCTTCGCCCCCTGCACGATGTCGAACTGCACCGCATCGCCCTCGGCGAGCGACTTGAAGCCGTTGCCCTGGATCGCGCTGTAGTGGACGAAGCAGTCCTTCTCCCCGTTGTCCGGGGTGATGAAGCCGAATCCCTTCGCGTCGTTGAACCACTTCACCTTGCCGGTCGTGTGCATGTCCCACTCCTGAGAAGACCAATGGTGCACCAGGCGGGGCACCCGCGCCCCGCCTGACGAATGTGCCGCCTTCCCCGTCGCACGAGCAAAGGGTCCTCGGCAGTCGCAAACGTAGCAACCCCTGTTTTTGGGGTCAATAGTGCTGCGCGGCAGCCGGGACCGATTTCCCGCATCCTCGCGATCACTGCACCGCTTTCACTCCCGTGACGAAGTACTCGGTTTCAGCGAAGCACGTACCGGGCACCCCGCGATGCTGCTCGTACGTCAGCGCGACGCGCGATCCCATCTGGCGCGTGATCGTCGCGGCGACGCTGTCGTCGCGGACGGAGAAGGCGAACCGCTCCTGCGCCGCCCCTGGCACGTTCACCATCGCGATCTCTCCCTCCCAGCTCTTACACACCCATCCCTTCTGCGAGAACTTCTGGATGTACCCCACGCGTTCACCGCTGGAGTACGTGAAGTGGAGGGCGATCGCCGACCAGGCGGCGAACAGCAGGGCCGGCACGAACAGGATGGTCAGGAGGGCGATCAGCCCCCACCGACGCCGCTTCCGTGGCGCGGGCGTCGTCGCCTTTGCCCCGTGCACTCGTCCTTCGTCGTCGAACACTCGCTCGTCTGCCATGCGCTCCTCGGTGGTCTCGTCAGTCGACTCTTACCGCTGACTGGTCGGCGTGGCAGAAGTTAGGCCCTTTGCGCTCCACGCACGAGAGCGGGCGCTTTAGATTTCGTTCTGTCCCTAGCCTTTTCCGCCGTGCCCTTCGCGCCCCGCAGACATACCGTCACCGCCCTCGTCGGCACCGTTCCGGTGGGCTCAGCCGCCCCGATCGTCGTCCAGTCGATGACGAACACGGACACCGCCGATGCCGCCGGCACCGCGCAGCAGGTCGCGGCGCTCGCATCGGCGGGTTCGCAGCTGGTCCGCGTCACGGTGAACAACGACGAGGCAGCGGCGGCGGTCCCCGAGATCGCCGCGCGCCTCGCCGACATGGGAGTGTCCGTCCCGATCGTCGGCGACTTCCACTACAACGGGCACCTGCTGCTGGCGAAGTATCCCGCCTGCGCCCGCGCGCTCGCCAAATACCGCATCAACCCGGGCAACGTTGGCGGCAAGCGGCGCGACGAGAACTTCCGCACCATCGTCCAACTCGCGGTGGAGCACGGCAAGCCCGTGCGCATCGGCGTCAACTGGGGCTCGCTCGACCAGGATCTCCTCACCACCATGATGGACGAGAACGCTCGCGCCGGCTCGCCGCGCACGGCGAAGGACGTCTATATGGAGGCCATGCTGGCGTCCGCACTCCGCTCGGCGGAGTTGGCCGAAGAGGTCGGGCTGGCACATGATCGGATCCTGATCTCGGCGAAGGTGTCGCACGTGCCGGATCTGGTGGAGGTCTATGAGCGGCTCGCTGGGCGCTGCGACTATCCGCTGCACCTGGGCCTCACCGAAGCCGGGATGGGGATGAAGGGGCAGGTCGCCAGCGCGGCCGCGCTTTCCATCCTCCTCGCCAAGGGGATCGGCGACACGATCCGCGTCTCGCTCACCCCCAAGCCGAACGGCGACCGCACGGAGGAAGTGCTGGTCGCACAACAGATCCTCCAGTCGCTCGGCCTTCGCAACTTCACGCCGCAGGTGACCGCGTGCCCTGGCTGCGGACGCACGACCTCCTCCTTCTTTCAGCACATGGCCGAGGACATTCAGACCTACCTGCGCGAGCAGATGCCCGTCTGGAAAGGCGCGCATCCTGGCGTGGAGACGATGAACGTCGCGGTGATGGGATGCGTCGTGAACGGGCCGGGTGAGTCCAAGCACGCCAACCTCGGCATCTCGCTGCCAGGCACCTTCGAAGAGCCCAAGGCGCCTGTCTACATGGACGGCAAGCTGCTCACCACACTCAAGGGTGACCGGATCGTCGAGGAGTTTCTCGTCATCCTCGAGGACTACGTGCAGCGCACCTATCCTTCGCCCAGCGCAGCGCACGAGCTCACCGGGGGGTGAGTGCCGGGTGTGAGCACATCGTGTGAGCGGAGTGGCTAGCGCCCGCGTGCTTCCAGCTCCTCGGCCACGACGCGCAGCTCGTCGAGGATCTCTCCATTGAATCCCACCTCGCGCAGTCGCTCGTAGACGCGGCGGTACCACCGCACCGTGCCTGAGCGTCCAGCGTTGAAACGCGACCAGACAGTGTCGGGATCGAGCGTGCGATTGAGGTCCGCGAGGATCGAGCTGCCGTTGTGGATCTTGTCCGCCGCGCAGACCCACCGTGCCTCGATCGACGCTGCGGCGAGCCGCGCAAGGTAGTCGTCTTTCCGCTCCTCGCTCGAGAGCTCGACCCCTTCTTCATCCACTTGTCGCTCGGTCACCGCGAGCACCGTCTCGAGCACGTCGGGGCCGAACTTGTCGCCGATGCGCTGTTCGAGCATGTCGCGCGTGAAGCCATCGCGCACGCAATCCTCGATCACGTCATGCAGGATGCCGGCGACCACTGTCTGCTCGTCGCGATCGTAGCGCGTCAGGATCACCGCCACGTTCGCCGGATGCGTCAGATACGGCAGTCGCGTCCCCTTCCGCACCTGCCGGTCGTGGTGCTTCGCCGCGAAGGCGAAGGCGTGATTGATGCGATCGGAATAGCCGCGAGTCGTCACAGCGTCACACGAGACGGCGGAGAGCGCAGGATTGGCGAGGGGATGGGCAAGATACCACGACCACGCGTTCGTCGCACGGTGCACCGCCGCAAGCATGCGTCGCTCGACCCATCACAGTGGAGTGGCGAACCAGTGCAGCAGCCGCTCCAGCCCGACGGCATCGTCCTCGTCGAACGTGCCGAGCACGTCGGAGTCGATGTCGAACACGGCGATCAGCTCGCCTGCATGATCGTGAACGGGCACTACGATCTCTGAGCGCGATCGGGCATCGCAGCTGATGTGGCCGGGAAATGCCTCCACGTCAGCCACGATCTGCGTGCGCCGTTCCATTGCGGCCGTGCCACAAACGCCTCGTCCGAAGGCGATCTCCAGACAGCCGAGTGTGCCCTGGTACGGCCCCACCCGCAGCAGCGCGTCCGGCTCGACGACGCGATAGAATCCCGTCCAGAGATGGCCGAAGCCGTGATGGACGAGCGCGCTGATGGTCGCCATCGCCGCGATCGGATCGTCCACGCCGGCGAGCACGGCACCGACCTGCTGCTCCAGCTCGTGATAGGCCTCGGTCTTGGCGAGGCCGCGAAGATCCAGCGTCTGTTCAGCCATTCTTGTCCTCGTATGCGTCTCGTGTCGCGTGTCTCGTGTGCCCCCTCAGCGCGAGATCTGGCTGGCGAGGAGCAGGTCGAGGACCACCAGTGCGACGCCCTGCACCACTACGCCGAGTCCCGCGCCCACCAGACCGAGCCGACGACCGAGCCGCCATCCGGCAATGATGAGTGTGATCCCCACCAGCGCGTAGCCGACGTCGAGCCCGATGTTCAGCCAGAGCACGCGATCCAGGCGTGTGGCGGCGGCCACGTCTCGCGGGACCAACGACCGGCGAGCGATCGCGGCGATTGCGAGATCCACGGCGCCCCAGGCGGCAGTCTGGATGGCGAAGTGCTCGAGCAGTGGCGAGGCGCGTCGTCCTGCGCGAAGCCACGCCAGCAGTGCCGACCCGACGAGCACGCTCATCGCTCCCCAAGCGAGCAGGCGCAGCAGGTGCCCCTGTTCCGCCGTCAGAAGAGTGTCCGCCCACATGAAATGCATGCCCCAGCCTAGCAGCGATCGCACGAGCGTGGCAA
>JAYUTY010000051.1:0-2431 GCA_043754875.1 Gemmatimonadota bacterium | reverse complement strand
CGTACTTGAAGTAGAGCACGATGGCAACGGCGATCGCGAGTCCCACGACGACCCAGAGGAGCGCTCGCCGGAGCGTGACCGACTCGTCACCGATTTCGGCGTCCTGCTGGCGGAGCACGCGGGAGAGGCGCATCGTTACCGTGTAGTCATCGTGTATTCAGGACGCTCGAGGTGGGCCTTCTTCTTGCACCGCGCTCGCACACATTTCCTCTACAAGCTACCCGTGCGGCTGACCCTTCGCCACAGGCTTATCGCTATGTCACCATTGCGCTTTCGCGACGATTACGACGACTCGATCTCCGGCACGGTGACGTCCGTGCTGCTCGGAGCCGCGGCGGGGTTTGCCGTCGGCATGCTGGTGGCGCAGCGCGTTGGCGGGTTCAGCGGACTCGCCCAGAAGGTCCGTCGGCGTGGCGCGGACGATGCTACGCTGGACGCCGGATCGCCGGCGGTGGCCGACGATTTCGCGGAGTATGACGATGACTTCGACGACGACGAGATCGAGGAGACCATGGAGAATCGCGGGCTCGAAGAGCGGGTGCTCGAGGCGTTTCGCAACGATCCGATCCTGAGCGAGCGGGCGGTGGACATCGGCGGCATTGGCGAGAGCACGATCGAGCTCGCCGGATGGGTGAACTCGGACGAGGAGGCGGAGCACGCGGTGGTGCTCGCGCGTGGCGTGCCGGGCGTTGGCACGGTCGTGAACCGCATCGCCGTGGGTGAGGAGGAGGAGCGCATTCGCGATCACGCGCGCCTGTTCGCCGACGGCGACGACGCGCACACGGAAGCACACTGGGAAGGTCACACGGTGGGCATCGGCAAGCGTCGCCAGGGCAACTCCTCGGAGCTGGACCGGCATGCCGATCCGCGCGTGGAGCTCAAGGAGCGCTGGACGAGCAAGGAGGCCGAGCTCACCAACGTGGCCGACGATGTGGAAGGGCTGGCAGAGCGTCGAGTGCGCGAGAAGAAGGAGGTCAAGGGAGACCGGACAGGAGGCGCCCCCATCGCCCCGACCGGAGTGCCCAAGGCCGATCACGTCGTCAATCCGGACAGCGCGCCGACCAGCTGAAGGCACGGCGCCAGCGGGCGCGACCGACCTTCAAGACACATGACCCGCGGGTTAACTTCCGCGGGTCATGTCCATTTCAGAGATCCCCTCCAGCGCCACGCCCGACAGCGCGCCCGACAGCGCGCCCGACAGCGCGCCCGACAGCGCGCCCGACAGCGCGCCCGACAGCGCGCCGGCCGCGCTGCCCGCGCAGTACGACTTCGTCGCCACGGAAGCGTCGATCTACGAACAGTGGCAGCAGGCCGGCTGCTTCACGGCCGACCCCTGGCGCGTGAACAGGAGTGGCGGCGATCGCGATCCGTACGGGATCATGATGCCGCCGCCGAACGTGACGGCGATTCTGCACGTCGGGCATGGCCTCAACAACAGCGTGCAGGACGTGCTGATCCGCTGGGCGCGCATGCGCGGCATGGAGGCGCTCTGGCTTCCCGGCACGGACCACGCCGGCATCGCGACCCAGAACGTCGTGGAGAAGCAGCTCGCCGCCGAAGGGCTGACGCGCAACGATCTCGGGCGCGAGAAGTTCGTCGCGCGCACGGCGGCGTTCGTCGAGGAGACGGGGGGCACGATCCTCAAGCAGCTTCGCGCGATCGGTGCGAGCGCGGACTGGACGCGCACGGCGTACACCTTCAGCCCCGAGCTGAGTGGCGCGGTGCGCGAGGCCTTCGTGCGGCTGTTCGAGCGCGGGCTGATCTACCGCGGCCATCGCGTGATCCACTGGTGCCCGCGCTGCCTGACGTCGCTCTCCGATGAGGAGGCGGAGTTCGAGAGCGAGAGCGGGATGCTCTACCACATCGCCTATCCGGTGGCCGAGGATCCGTCGCGCACGGTGGTGGTGGCCACCACGCGCCCCGAGACGATGCTCGGCGACGTCGCCGTCGCGGTAAATCCGGCCGACGAACGCTACGTCGATCTCGTGGGGCGGAGTGTGCTGCTGCCGATCCTCGATCGCCTGATCCCGGTGATCGCCGACGAGTACGCCGATCCCGAGTTCGGCACGGGAGTGGTGAAGATCACCCCCGCGCACGATGCAAACGACTTCGAGGTGGGACGCCGCCACGGCCTCGACGCGCCGGTGGTGATCGACCAGTTCGGCGCGATGGGCGAGGGAGCGGATGCCAGGGGGCGTGTGCCCGCCGATCTCGCAGGGCTCGACCGCTTCGAGGCGCGCAAGCGCATCGTCGCGCGACTCGAGGCCGAGGGGCGTCTCGTGAAGAAGGAGCAGCACCAGCACAACGTGCGGCACTGCTACCGGTGCGACACCGTGGTGGAGCCGCGCCTGAGCGATCAGTGGTTCGTGCGCATGCAGTCGCTCGCCGAGCCCGCGCTCGAAGGCGTGCGGTCGGGGCGCGTGCGCATCCT
>JAYUTY010000050.1:0-7237 GCA_043754875.1 Gemmatimonadota bacterium | reverse complement strand
CCGTCCAGCGGCGTCAACGCGCCGGCGATCACCACCGGCACGGGCTTCTGGTCGGCGACGATCACGCACACGCAGCTCCCCACGTCCTTCAGCTGCGGTATCTCCGTCAACACCACCAACCCGACCAACACCGCGGCGAACGACGGCGAGCCGGTCTGCCAGTAACGAACCGCTGACACGACGCGAGGCGCTGGAACTCATCCAGCGCCTCGCGTCGCGTTCCGGAGCTCAGAAGTCCCACATCCGCGTCAGGAACAACCCGAACACCCCCGTACGCACGGTCGGGTGCGTGATCCCCAGCTCCTCTGGTGCGCGAAAGAGGAAGCGCGGCTCGATACCGACGTCCACCCGGTACGCGGTGCCATAGCGCTGGGCGAGCCGGAAGCCGGGGATTCCCGTGGTCAGGCGCAGCTGTGCCGCCACGTAGCGGTCGGTGGTGACATAACGCCCACCTTCCACCAGTGCGCCTCGTACTCCCCCAGTCTTGCCGAACACCAGCTCGGTCGGCACGTCCGCCGGCGAGACGCTGAAGGCATCCAGTCCGTATTCCTTCGTAGCTCCGGTGCCGATGTCGTGCAGCACCACGCCGAGCGCCGTCGCGGCCTGCTGGCGGCGGGCGAGGGCACCGCTCTCGCCGCTCAACTGTCCGCTCCATGATGGGCTCCCCGAAAGCGACGACCCGGTCTGCTGGAGCAACGACGTGCTCGCACGGCCGAGCGTCAGGTAGCTGTTGAGCTCTCGCCCGCGGATCGGAAAGAGCGTCCCGCTCTCGAGCCCGATCGCCGGCGCCTTGGACGTACCGCCCGTGAGCAGCTGCAGAGGGAACCAGCCGCGCCCGGGCTCCCAGAGCAGCCGCTCACCGACCTGCTGCACGATGCCAGGTGCATCCGAGTGCGGACCAAAGGTGAGCGCCCCCCGCGCCGGCGTGAATGGTCGCGTGCGGAAGAACGCGACCCCTGCGCCGATTCGCACGAAGCCCACGGCCCACTGGTCGCTCGTGCGCTGGTCGAGGTGCGCGGTGACCGTCTCGCCCGCTCCTGTATAGAACTCGGTGTTGGCATCCGGGCGGTTGCGATAGTAGTTGCCGCGGTCCACGATGAGCGAGAGGTCGGCGATGATCGCCACTCGCCGATGCTCCAGCGCGGCAAGCTGGCGACGCACGCTGTCTCCGGGCGCCGCCGACGTGTCGAAGACGGTGAAGAAGGTGAGCTCACCCGGCGCCTTCACGCGCAGCAGATCCTTCCGGAACTGCTTCAGCGCGAGGTAGCCGCCCTTCATCTCTCCGGTGCCCGTCACGCGGAGCGCGTCCAACGGTCCCACCGCCGAGAGCTCGGCGTTGGCGTCGACGAGGCCGCGCTGCTGGTCCATGAGCCGCACGTCGTCGCCCGTGGCGGTGAAGCGCACCATGGGATGGGCGCGGTCACTGAGGTCCAGGGTGCCCTGCGCCCGCAGCAGACCGCGGGCGTGGGCCACGAGCGAATCGAGACGCAGCGTGTCGCCGATCAGCCGTGCGTCCGCCACGGCGCCCTGCACGTGCATCCCCGTGGAGGCGAGCACGAAGCCGCCGTCCCGTAGCCCCGCGTGGCCAGTGTACAGTGGTGCCGTCCACGTCCCGCGAAGGTGCGCGTCGCCCACCAGCATTCCGCGCACGTCCTGCAGCGTGCGGCTGGGCAGGGGAAGCGCGGCGAGAGCCAGGCTGTCCATCGCCACGTCGGCCACTATGGGTCCAGGAAGGAGCCGCGATCCACCGGCGCCGCCGAGTCCGAGCTCCACCGGCAGCGCCGAGGTGGCCGCGAGCACGCGACGACCCGTGGAGTCGGTCGCCGCGCCGCTCAGCGCCAGCCGTCGATCGCGATAGCTGGCATCGACGTCCGCATCGGGGGCACGCACGTCCTGGTAGCTCGCCTGGCGCAGCGTGGCGTGCCCGGCCAGCACCGGTGCCGTGCGCGTGCCGGTGAGCTGCACGCGCACGCCAATCGTGCCGTCGGCGATCGCATCGCGCTGCATCGCCTGGAGCACGGTGGCCACGCGCACGTTTGCCGCAGCGACGTCGAGCCGCGCCGCGCCGTCCCTGGGCAGCGTGCCATCGGCGAACAGGCGACCGCCGACCGAGCTGCGAAAGTCGATGGAATCGATGGCGACGCTGCCGTGATCGAGCCGCACGCTGCCAGCGTGCGCGAGCCGCCAGACGAGCGTGTCGAAGGTGGCGCGCAGCGAGTCGAGCCCGATGCGCTGGATTCCGGCACCGGGCAGCGCGAACGTGCCCGCCGCGGCGTACGAGACGAGTGAGTCCTGGCGAAGCTGCACGGTCGTGGCGAGCGAGCAGTCGCGCCAGCTGCCCTCGGTATGGGCGCGCTCGAAGCCGTAGCCGCCGGCCTCGATGCTGTCCGCGTCGAGCTGGACGCGCAGTGCGGTGGAGCGATCGAGCATGCGCGGCGAGGCGATGGACGCCGAGAGTCGCTGCACGCTGTTGCCGCGTACCACGAGACCGGCGCCGCGCACTACTGCGTCGATGCCGAGCTCCTTCACGTTGCCGCGCAGCGTGCCGTTGACGGCGAGCGAACCGGCCAGCGAATCGCGCCGGACGGGTGGCAGCGAATCCACCACCAGCACGACTCCCTCTGGAAGCCCGAGCGCGACGCGCTCGATGCGCACCTCCTCTGCTCGGCGTGCGGAATCGGCGCGTGCCGCGACGAGGCGCAGGCGCTGACGGCCACTCGCCGCACGGACGAATCCCGTGTCGTGGCCAGGGATCAACCCGCGGAGTGCGCCCATGGAATCGACCGTCGCGGCGAATTGCAGCTCGCCCGTGCGCCGTGCCGTGAGCCCGAGGCTGCCGACCGCGCTCGCGCGAACGCCGTGCGCCAGCGCGTCCATCGTATCCACACGCAGCAGGCCGCCGGCGGCAGCGAGGTGCGCGCGCAGTTCGTCAACGGCAAACGTGTCGTAGCGCGAATGCGCGAGATCGGCGTTCAGCACGGCGTTCATCGTGGCCGGTGACAGCCCGGTGCCGCGTGCAGCGATGGTGCCGGACAGTAGCGTCTGCGGCGCGCGGCGCGAGAGCGCATTGGCGTTCAGCGCATCGAGCGTGGCGGCCACGTCGTAGCGCGTGCGCGCGCCACGCAGCGCGACCGTGCCGCGCGTCTGGAACGCTCCGCCGCCTGAAGTGGAATGCAGTGCGCCATTCAGGCGCAGGTCGCGCGTCGTGCCCTGCGCCTGCACACGACCGGCGACCGCGCCGCGCAGCTGTGCACCAGGTGCCAGGCGCCCCACCGTGACCAGCGACAATGGCTCGAGCCGCGCATCGGCGACGACACGCTTGCTCGCCGGATCGTACTGTCCCGTGCCAGTCACGCGCGATCGCTCACCGCGCTCGAGGTGCGTGAGATCGCCGGCCACGTTCCAGCGATCGCCCGCGCCGCCACTCACCGTGGCGCGGCCAGCCAGCGTTCCGCCCACAGGAAGCTTGATCCCCGCGCCCCGCAGCGTCGCGAGCTGCAGCGGCGCGAGGCCGAGCGCGAGCTCCCGTGCCCGGATGCCCCCTGCGATCCCGAGGCCCCCGTGCGCCGTCAGCCGGCTGCGCCCCGCGAGCACGTCGTCGAACGCGACGTCGGCGTCGAGCCTCAGTGCGTCGGATGCCCCGCTCACGACCACGTGGCCGTCCAGCGTGCCGTTCCGACGAATCGGCACCCCGGGCGCGAGCGCGTGCACGATCGCCGTGCTGAGCCGCGAGACGGTGAGGTCCGCGCTTCGGACGAGCAACTCGCTCCGCCCATGCGGCGGTGAGACGCGCGCGACGTCGGCGTTGCCGACGAGCGAGGCGCCACGCAGCCGCAGGTCGGTGTTGGCAATCGCGAATGCTGCCGTGTCGCCACGCAGGCGCATCGTGTAGCGCACCGTGCCGCCCCCCTCGGCCGGCAGCGCCGGATCCAGCCAGCGCAGGTCGGCGAGCGCCACCGGCGAGCCCGTGAGGTCGAGGAGGAAGCCGCTGTGATGGAAGCCGATCGTGCCGTCGCCGCTAACCATGGAGCCGGGCAGCGTCATGTGCGCACCGCGCCACCAGAGCGAATCCTTGCTCACGAAGAGCACGCCGGTGAGGGAGCGCACCTCGATCGTCGGTGGGCGGTATGGCTCGCCGATCATCGAGAGCGCGGCAATCTCCACCGACGTCGGCCGTCCCTGCTGCGCGAGCAGTACCGAGGCGAGTCGCGCGTCGATGTCGCGATACTCGAGCACGCGCTGATAGCCGCCGGTTACTCGCTCCGTGCGCTTGCGCGCCGTGGCGATGAGCGCCTTTGCGGTCGCGGAGTCGCGGGCGGCCGCACTAAGTGTGGAGTCGGGAGACCAGGGACGACGATAGACGAGCTGCCCATGGTGGATCGTGATGTTCGTCAGCTCCGGCGCGGCGCCGTGCTTCGAAGTGTCCTTCGCTGCACCGCTGGACTTCAGCAGCGACTGGAAGTTCCAGCGCGCCCCTGGCTGCCGGTCGAGGACGACGACGGGCGTGTCGAGCACCATCGAGCTGATCTCCACGCGGCGCTGGAGCGCGGCCCACAGGCCGTAGCGCACGCGGACGCGGCGCGCGGTGAAGACGGGCCGCCGCGCGCTGTCCACGAGGTGCACATCGGTGAGCGTCGCGCCGGTGAGCAGGTTGCCCTCCAGGCGCGCGACGTCGAGCCGGCCGTTCAGTCGCGCATTGCCCTGCGAGATCGCGAGACGTCGCACTCGCTCCGTGCCCCACGGCGTATTCGTCAGCACCAGCAGGACGACGATGCCGAGCAGGATGGGGAAGACGACTGTGGCAAGCAGCGCCCGCATGACGCCACGACGTCGCGGGCGCGGCGTATCGTCAGGAGCAGTTGGCGCGCCGCTCGGCAGCGGCATCAGAATGCCTGCCCCATGGCGAAGTGCACCACGAGTCGGCGGGCGATCGAATGCAACGTGCCCGTCGACGGATCGATCGGCGAGAAGCGCGCCTCGCTCGCGAGCCGCACGACGTGATCCATTCCCGCCGCATCGCGCACCGCGACGACGACCGGCAGCGATTCCGCGCCCACCGGGCGCAGCCCGACGTCGAGCCGCAGCACGCCGAGCGGTGAGCGATAGCGAAAGCCTGCACCCGGTGTGACGGCGCCCTTGCCATGCGCCGGCGTCACGAGCCCGCCCGTGCCCACGTAGGCACCATCGACGAACACCACCGCGCCGAGCTGCTTGAGCACGGGCAGTCGCAGCTCCACGCTCCCCTCGATCAAGCTGCTCCCACCCACCGGACGCTCGAACAGCTCGCTCCCCGGTACGGCGCGCGGATCGCACTGTCCGCTCGCGATCGACGCATCGGTGCAGCCCACCGCGAGCAGCGACGCGCGCCGCACCTGCAGCACGCGCGGACCGAGCTCGTTCTCGGCGAAGCCGCGCACCGACTGCATGCCGCCCGCGTAGAAGCGTGCTCGCGGATGAAGGATACCCTCGCCATCGCCGGTGACACCGAGCGCGGCGCGATCGCTCGCGAGCGGCCGGACGAGGCCAGCGCGTGCGTGCAGGGCGAGCACCTTGGGCGTCGGGACGTCGAGCACCCCGGTCTGCGCGCCGCCGAACGCATGGTAGAGCGACGCGTCGGCAGCGATGCGGTTGTGCGCGAAGGAGGAGCCCGTCGCACTCGACGCGTGCTCGGCGTCCACCACCGCGGTGTAGCCCGCCGAGGGAGCTTCGAGATCATCCGACCGGTCGATCGATGCGCTGACGCCGATTGGTGCGAGCCGCTGCGGGCGCTGGAGCGCCGCGATCGTAGATGCGTCGCAGATGCCGTAGCCCGCGCAGAAGTACACTTCTCCCGCCCGGACCTGCGTGCGCTCCATCCGGTAGTTGAGGCCGAGCGGCAGGCGCGTGGAGAGCTCGCGCACGATGCCGAGCGTCGCTCCGACGTCCTCATCGATCACGACGCCGACGACCGAGCGCCGGCCGGCGAACGCCGACAGCGCGGCGGACGTGCGCGGGCCGGCGAGCCACGGCTGCGTGAGCGTGACGGACGCCTGGTAGGTGGGGCGGAGAAAGTCATCTGTGTCGATCCCCGCATCGTCCGGCGCGGCGCGCTGGAAGACGGCATTTCCCTCGAGCTGATCGGCGAGCAGGTTCCCCGCCGCGGCGTGCAGGCGCAGCCAACGGCCGGCGCCGAGCGAGTTGAGACGCAGATCGGCAGCGGCCTGGCCGTACTCGATCGTGTTGAGGCCAACCGTGAGCTCGGCGTGACGAGGCGGCATCTCGGAGACGGCCATCGTGAGCGACTTGATGCTGTCGCCAGCGGCAGGGGTCAGGAGCGCGGCGCGCGCAATCGCCGGCGATTGGAAGAGCCGCTTCTGGCTCTCGAGCACCGCGTCATGCGTGTAGAGCGCACCGGGCGCGAGCACCACGCCGCGTCGCAGCGTGGTGCTCGAGAGATAATCGTTGCCCGTAAAGTCGATGGAGCCCACGCGCGTGACGTAGCGCGGGTCGATCGTGATGCGGATGGGTACGATGTGCGACGCGTCGGGACGCGGCACGCTCGTGTCGATGCGCACGTCGCCGTAGCCCTTGTTCCACACGGCCGCGTGCAGGCGAGAGAGCGTCGAGTCGAGTGCGACGAGACTCAACGGATCACCCTCGCGGAGCGCGATCGCACCGGCGAGCTCGCTCGTGCTGAGCACGGGGGCGCGCTGCGTCACCTCGAGCGTGCCGATGCGCGTCGCCGGTCCCTGAGTGATGCGGAAGGCGACGTTCGTGCCGCGCGCGGCGGGAGTGAGCACCGTGTCCACCTGCGCCTCGCGAAAGCCGCGCTGCCACAAGTAGACGCGCAGCTTCGTGATGTCCTCACCCAGCGCGGCGGGAGTCGTGCGGCGCCGATCGGTGAACAGCTGATTCGGCGTCAGCTTGCAGATCGGGATCAGGAAGGGCAGTCGGCAGGGGGACGAGCGTGTGAAGACGATCCGGCGCAGGTCGGT
Organism: Gemmatimonadota bacterium; assembly: GCA_043754875.1. Classification (GTDB taxonomy): domain Bacteria; phylum Gemmatimonadota; class Gemmatimonadetes; order Gemmatimonadales; family Gemmatimonadaceae; genus AG11. Next base: position 263 of record JAYUTY010000050.1, on the reverse strand, counting down.
GGGCGTGACATCGACCGCACCCGGAAACGAGAGCACTGCCACGTCGATGGAGTCGTGCAGCCCCACGGGTGGCAGGCGCTGTTGTGCGCGCGCCAGGCCACTGGGCAACAGGATCAGGATCGCCGCGACGAGCGCGCGGTGGCGAGGAAAGGGCATGCAAGCAGTTGGAGGTCCGATCTGGCCGGGCTGGGCGCAAATTGAGCGAAAAGCGGGCCGCCCTCTCAACCGATGGCACGGTCGAGAGTTACGGGCTCGCACCTGAA
>JAYUTY010000049.1:0-20311 GCA_043754875.1 Gemmatimonadota bacterium | reverse complement strand
GGTCCGTGACGATCCAGCTCGGCGGCTGAATCTCGCCAGTCGCACGACGCGTCGTGCGACTGGCGAGATTCAGCCGCCGAGCTGGATCGTCACGGACCGGGTCGCCCCGCCCGAGCTGATGTCGTACACCAGGAAGGTCACCAGCCCGCCAGGCTTGATCGACGAGAGCAGCGCGTCGAGGTCGGCGACCGACTTGAGCGGACGCTTCGGCCCGGGGTTGAGCACCTCGACCAGGATCGTCTCGTCCGCGATCAGCTTCCGGTACGCCGGTCCTGTCACGCTCACGTCGCTGACGATCAGCCCCTGCCGATACGGCGCCTGCACCCTGCCGCGCGTCACCACCTCTGGCGAAAGCGGCTCCACCGTGACGCCGATCTTGTCGAACCGTCGCGAGTCGGTCGCCGGCCGCTCGCGCGTGCCCGGCGCGTCGGCCGCGGCGACCTGCGGCGTGTCCGGCGCCTCGGCGAGCTTCACGCGGAAGGTCTTCCGGCTGCCAAAGCGCATGACGTCGAACGTCACGGTCTCACCCGGCTTATGCGTCCGGACGATGCGCTGCAGCGTGCTGACGCGATCCGTCGGCTTGCCGTCGGCAGCCACGATCACGTCACCCGGCTCGATCCCCGCCTTCTTGGCCGGGCTGTCGCTCTCCGGGTCGAAGCTGTACGCCTGCACCAGCACGCCCGTCACGTCCGTCAGCCCCGCCGCCTTCGCATCCGTCGCGGTGGCGTCGTTGATCGCGACGCCGATCACCGAGCGGCGCACCTTGCCGAAGGCGATCAGGTCGTCCATCACCTGCTTCGCGAGCGTGATGGGGATGGCGAAGCCGTACCCGGCATAGAAGCCGGTGCTGCTGGCGATCGCGCTGTTGATCCCGATCACTTCACCGCGGATGTTCACCAGCGGTCCGCCGGAATTGCCCGGGTTGATCGCCGCGTCCGTCTGGATGTAGTCGGTGATCTGGTAGCGGTTGTTGAGCAGCCCGGGAAGCGGGCGACCCTTGGCGCTCACGATTCCCGCGGTGACGGTGAAGTCGAGTCCGAGCGGATTGCCGATCGCCACGACCCACTGGCCGACGCGCGTCTTGCTGTCGTCGCCGAGCGCGGCGACCGGGAGGTCGTTGGCGTTGACCTTGATCACCGCGACGTCGGTGGACGGATCGCGACCGATCACCTTCGCGTCGAACGAGCGCTTGTCGAGCATCGTCACGGTCACCTTGTCGGCATCGGCCACGACATGGTTGTTGGTGAGGATGTAGCCGTCCTTGGAGACGATGAAGCCGGTGCCGCTCGCCTCCTGCGACTCCTCGCGCGGCTGGCCACCTGGGCCCTGCTCGAAGTTGCGGAAGAAGTCCTCGATTCCAGGACGTTGGCCGCGCGCGCGCGTGTTCGTGCGCACCCGCTGCGTGGAGATCGCGACGACACTCGGCGTCACGTGATCGGCGATCGCCTCGAACGCGCTTCCCGTCTCGGCGAGCGACTGTACCTGCGCCGACGCCACCTTGGCGCCCTTCCCATCCTGCGCAAAGCCGAAGCGCGTCAGGTCGAATCCCGACGCGAACAGCAGCCCGCAGACGAATGCCGTAACCACCGCGGCGCCGAGGCGCGCGCGAGAAAAGCTCGTTGCCATACCCTCATCCTGTTCGGAGAAAGTCACTGCCTGCTGGACGATATATACAACCAACTACGACCCACGTACGACCGAACGGGCGCCGTGCGCTCTGTATGAGACACTTACGGCGCCCGTCCGGTTTCCGATGCAGTGCCGAGGCGGCTTACTTCTTCGCCTCGTCCACGATCTCGTAGTCCGCCTCGACCGCGTCGTCGGCCGGCGTACGGCCGGCTGCGCCACCGGCCGCGGCTGACCCATCACCCGCAGTGCCGCCGGCCGCACCCTCGGCCGCCTGGTTCTGCGCGTAGAACGACTGGCCCGCCTCGCCGAAGGTCTTGCTCAGATCCTCCTGCGCGGCCTTGATCTCGTTCAGGTCGTCGCCACGAAGTGCCTTCCGCGCGCGCTCGACGGACTCGTCGAGCTTGGTCTTGAGCTCGGCCGGCAGCTTGTCGCTCCATTCCTTGGCGTTCTTCTCCACCTCGTACGTCATGCTGTCGAGACGGTTCCGGGTGTCGATCTCCTCGCGGCGCTTCTTGTCCTCGTCCGCGTTCTTCTCGGCGTCCTTCACCATCTTGTCGATGTCGGCGTCCGACAGGCCGCTGCTCGCCTCGACGCGGATCTTCTGCTCCTTGTTGGTCGCCTTGTCCTTGGCGGCCACATGCAGGATGCCATTGGCGTCGATGTCGAAGGTGACCTCGACCTGCGGCATGCCACGGGGAGCCGGCGGAATTCCGGTGAGCTGGAACTTGCCGATCGTCCGGTTGTCCCGGGCGAGCTCGCGCTCACCCTGGAGCACGTGGATCTCGACCGTCGTCTGGTTGTCGTCCGCCGTGCTGAACGTCTCGCTCTTCTTGGTCGGGATCGTCGTGTTGCGTGGGATGAGCACGGTGGTCACGCCGCCGAGCGTCTCGATGCCGAGCGAGAGCGGGGAGACGTCGAGCAGGAGGACGTCCTTCTGCTCGCCGGTGAGCACGGCGCCCTGGACGGCGGCGCCGATCGCGACGACCTCGTCCGGGTTGACTCCCTTGTTCGGCTCCTTGCCAAAGAACTTCTTGACCTCTTCCTGGATCTTCGGGATGCGCGTGGAGCCGCCGACGAGGAGCACCTCGTCGATGTCCTTGGGCTCGAGGCCCGCATCCTTGAGCGCCTTGCGCATTGGCTCGATCGTGCGCGTGATTAGATCATCGACGAGCTGCTCGAACTTGGCGCGGGTGAGCTGGTAGTTGAGGTGCTTGGGCCCGCTGGCGTCCGCCGTGATGAAGGGGAGGTTGATGTCGGTCGAGTTGGTGCTCGACAGCTCCATCTTCGCCTTCTCGCCGGCCTCCTTGAGGCGCTGGAGCGCCATCGGATCCTTGGAGAGGTCGATCCCCTGGTCACGCTTGAACTCGCCGACGATCCAGTCCATCACGCGCTGGTCGAAGTCGTCGCCGCCGAGGTGGGTGTCACCGTTGGTCGACTTGACCTCGAACTGGCGCGAGCCGTCCACGTCGTACAGCTCGAGGACGGAGATGTCGTAGGTGCCTCCACCGAGGTCGAAGACGGCGACCTTCTCGTCCTTCTTCTTGTCCAGGCCGTAGGCGAGCGCGGCTGCGGTGGGCTCGTTGATGATGCGGAGCACGTCGAGGCCGGCGATCTTGCCGGCGTCCTTGGTCGCCTGCCGCTGTGCGTCGTTGAAGTACGCAGGCACCGTGATGACCGCCTTGGTGACCGGCTGGCCCAGGTAATCCTCCGCCGTCTGCTTCATCTTCTGCAGGATCATCGCCGAGACTTCCGGCGCCGAATAGCGCTTGCCCTGGACTTCAACGGTCGCCACATCGTTCTGGCCGCCGAGCACGCTGTAGGGCACGCGCTTCGACTCGTCCTGCACCTCGGACATCTTCCGACCCATGAACCGCTTGATCGAGAAGACGGTGTTGGTCGGGTTGGTGACGGCCTGTCGCTTGGCGACCTGGCCGACGAGGCGCTCTCCGTCCTTCGTGAAGCCGACGACCGACGGGGTCGTCCGTCCACCCTCGGCGTTCGGGATCACGACGGGATCGCCTCCCTCCATGACGGCAACGACCGAGTTGGTCGTTCCCAGGTCGATGCCGATGACTTTATCCGCCATTGCTTCCTTGGTGAATGGTGTAGGGCGCGGCAGTTGCGCTGCCGCGAATGGCCTTTGAAAGGGCAAGTACAGGACCCGGGTGTCTGTGCCAGTCTGGCAGCTCTTTGACGGGCCGGTGGCGTTCTTGTCTGACAAGGTGACGGACGCTCGATGACAGTGCCGATCCGGCAGGTGCCCGGCAGGTGGTCGAACCATACGCAACGAGACGATGATTCCACTCAGCGACGAGAACACGACGCTCCACACGCCGTGGATGACCTGGCTCATCATTGGGATCACCGTCGCCGTCTGGATGGTCCTTCAGGGTGCAGGACAGCCGGACGCTGTCGCCGCCTCGGTCTGCAACCTCGGCATGGTTCCCGGTGAGCTCACGGGCCGAGCACCGCTCGGCCTCGCTCTGCCGATGGGCAATGGAATGGCGTGTGTGGTGGATCAGGAGCCGATCAACTGGTTCACGCCTGTCACGTCGATGTTCCTGCATGGCGGCTGGGGCCACCTGCTCGGCAACATGCTCTTCTTCTGGGTGTTCGGGAACAACATCGAGGACAGCATGGGGCCAGGCCGATTCCTCGTCTTCTACCTGCTGTGCGGGCTCGCCGCGGCGGGGGCGCACGTGCTCGTGTCCCCGGCGTCGCCGGTGCCGACCGTCGGCGCCTCGGGAGCGATCTCGGGGGTGATGGGGGCGTACCTGCTGCTCTACCCGCGCGTACGGGTGAACATGCTCTTCATCTTCATCGTCTTCTTTCGCGTCTTCGCGATCCCGGCGTGGGTGGTGCTGCTCTGGTGGTTCTTCGTGCAGCTCCTCGCTGGCGTGCCGCAGCTCTCGTCCGTGCGCCCCGACGTGTCGAGTGGCGTCGCGGTCTGGGCGCACATCGGCGGATTCCTCACCGGGCTCGTGCTGATCAAGCTGTTCGAGAACCCGCAGATGGTCGCACGGCGAGACGCAATTCGGCGCGCCGAGCATCCCCACCGGGGAGATCTCGGTTTGCCCCGCCTGTAGCGGCCGGGTAACTTCGGGAGCGTTCCACCAACCCTCCGACACTTCCGTGCCCATGCTGAGTCGCCTGATTCCGCGCGACGAGCAGTTCTTCGACCTGTTCAATCAGCTCGCCGAGCATCTGAGAACGACGGCCAGGCTCGTTGATCAACTGTTCGCCGACCCGAGCCGCACGACGGAGCTCGTCGCGCAGATCAAGGATGTGGAGCATCAGGCCGACGTGCTGACGCTGGCGATCAACGTCCGGATCGACAAGAGCTTCATCACACCGATCGACCGCGAGGACATCCACCTGCTCGCGTCGCGACTCGACGACGTCATCGACCGGCTCGACGGCACGGCGCGTCGCGTCGTCATGCTGCACATCAACGAGGTGCGCGAGCCGGCGAAGCAGATGGCGCACGTGATCGTGCAGGCGGCCGACCTGATTGCCAAGGCCGTGGTCTCCATCAAGCGTCCCAGCGAGGTGGCGGGATACGCCACGCGGATCAAGCAGCTCGAGGAGGAGGGTGACGCGCTGTACCACGAGGCGGTGGGGGCGCTGTTCGCCGGTACGCCCGACGCGATCGAGGTGATCCGCTGGAAGGAAGTGTACGAGACGCTTGAGACGGCGATCGATCAGTGCATGGGCGTCGCGAACGCGGTGCACAGCATCTCCATCAAGAACTCCTGAGCGTCCTGTGGTCTGGTACGTCATCGCGATCATCGCGTTCGCCTTTCTGTTCGACTTCAGCAATGGCTTCCACGACTCGGCGAACTCCATCGCCACCATCGTGGGCACACGTGTCCTGAGCCCGCTCGCTGCCGTGCTCTGGGCGGCGTTCTTCAACTTCGCCGCACTGTTCACCAGCAACGTGGCGGTCGCGAAGACGATCGGTGGCGGGATGATCCAGCAGAGCATCGTGGACCCGAACGTGATCTTCGCCGCGCTGCTCGGCGCGATCATCTGGAACGCGATCACCTGGTACTACGGCATCCCTTCCAGCTCGTCGCATGCGCTGATCGGCGCGTACGCCGGATCGGCGGTGGCCAAGGCCGGCTTCACGGCGATTCTCTGGGGCCAGAAGTGGATCCAGACGCTGGAGTTCATCGTGCTCGCGCCGGTGATCGGTTTCTTCGCTGGCTACCTGCTGATGGTGATCTGCTTCTGGACCTTCAAGGGGATGAGCGGGACGCGGGCCGATCGCGTCTTCCGGCCGGCGCAGCTCCTCTCGTCCGCGGCGCTGTCATTCTCGCACGGTGGCAACGACGCGCAGAAGACGATGGGCATCATCCTCGGGCTGCTCGTGGCGAGCAAGAGCTACTTCGGCGCGCAGACCGGGTGGACGCACGGGCTGTACGTGCAGGACTTCTCCACGATTCCGCGCTGGGTAGAGATCGGCGCGTATTCGGCGATCTCGCTGGGGACGCTGTTCGGTGGATGGCGGATCGTGCACACGATGGGCTCGCGGATCACGAAGCTGCGTCCGATCGGTGGCTTCGCGGCGGAGACGGGTGGATCCATCGCGATCCAGCTCGCGACGCACTGGGGCATCCCGGTGAGCACGACGCACACGATCACCGGTTCGATCGTGGGCGTGGGGGCAACGACGAGATTCTCGGCCGTGCGCTGGGGACTCGCGGGTCGCATCGTGTGGGCGTGGATTTTCACGATTCCAGCGGCCGCGCTCGCGGCGGCGATGGCGTACCTGGTACTCTCGCGACTGGTGCCATTGCGGTAGGGGCGCGGTAAACGTTTGGAACATTGGTGATTGCGCGGCGGGACAGTTTGCGACAGATTCGCCCGCCGCCCGACTCCGGGTCCGGTTTCCGCCTGCCTCCCCCATCCGAGACCTGTCGTGACGCGATCGCCACTCGCTCCTCTCGTCGTGCTGTGTGCCCTGGCACTCGCTGGCTGCTCAGCCGACACCACGACCACGCCAGCCCACCTGGCCCCGACCGTCCCATCGCAGAGCGTCAGCCAGGCGCCCGTGCAGTACGTGCTGGACTTCGGAAGCAGCGCGCTGAGTGCCACGCTCGCGCAGCAGGTCGCGGCCGCCGGCGGCACGCTCACCAGCGCGCTCGATCCCATCGGTTTGGCGATGGTGACGTCCGACGATCCGTCGTTCCGGGCGCGGGCGCTCAAGATCAACGGCGTCCGTGCCGTCGCCGCCGACCCGGTGGTGCAGTGGTCGACGCCGCGCGCCGCCAGTGAGCCGATCGAGCTGTCGGCAGCGTCGCTCGGCGACGTGACCCAGCAGGCCGCGATCGGTGCCGGGGAGACGTTCCGCAGCATCGAGTGGAGCCTAGATGCGATCTCCGCGCCGCAGGCGTGGGCGACGGGGCAGATGGGTGCGGGAGCGCGTGTCGCGGTCATCGACGGCGGAATCCACGCCACGCACATCGACATCGCGCCGGCGTTGGACTTGGTGCACTCGAAGTCGTTCGTGGACGGCAAGGCGTTCGACACGGATGCCGGAACGTTCTGGCACGGCACGCACGTCGCCGGTATCATCGCAGCACGCGCCAACAATGTGGGCACGGTGGGCATCGCTCCAAAGTCCACTATCATTGGCGTCAAGGCGCTGCACAACGGCAGCGGGAGCTTCACGAGCATCATCCGGTCGATCTACTACGCGGCGACGCCGACTGCCGAGGGCGGTGCGGGCGCCAACATCATCAACATGAGCATCGGGGCGGCCTTCAATCGCAGCGAAGAAGGGGCGGCGGTGCTGGCGAACGCGCTCGACAAGGCGACGTCCTACGCCGACAAGCGCGGCGTGACGGTGATCGCCGCCGCTGGCAACGAGGCGACGGACTTCAACCACAGTTCAAATCTCTATTTCGTGCCGGCGATGTCGTCGCACGTCCTCTCAATCGCGGCCACGTCACCCGTCGGATTCGCGCTCGGCTCCAAAAACTTCGACGTGCCGACGACGTACACTAATTTCGGCCAGTCCGGTATATCGTTCGCGGCGCCGGGCGGGGATACCGCGCTTCCGGGCTCCGCGCTTTGCTCGTACAAGCGCCAGCCTTCCGGATCCTCGAGTCAGCTCTGCTGGGTGCTCGACATGGTGATTGCGCCGTGCCGCGGTGCGAGCAATAGCGCCTACTGCTGGGCTTCAGGCACGAGCATGGCATCACCGGCCGCGGCTGGCGTGGCTGCGCTCATCATCGGGAAGCGCGGCGCGATCTCTCCGACCCAGGTCGAAGCGGCGCTACGGGCGTCGTCGGACGACCTCGGGAAGCCGGGGCAGGACGCGTACTTCGGGCACGGTCGCGTGAACGCGCTGCGGGCAGTTCAGTAGGGCGGCCTCAGACCCGTTGACCACCACCAGATAGGAACGCGCTGCGGGCCCGCGTCGCGCGGGCCCGCTTTGTTTCGGTCTCGTCACAGTTGATTCACAGGCGGCCGCTCGCGACCGGAGGCGATCATCTTTCGACGATCACCTCTCGCCTGGAGTGACCGCTCATGCACCGATCGTTCGTCGCCCTCTCCGTCATTGCATTCGCAGCCGTCGCGTGTGGCGACGGAGCGCGGAAGGATTCTGCCACGGCGGGCGCGCCCGCCGCGACCATCGCCACCGCGTCCGGCGCCGACCTCACGGGCGCCGGCGCGACCTTCCCGTATCCGCTGTATTCCAAGTGGTTCAGCAGCTACGCCGCGAAGACCGGCGTGAAGATCAACTACCAGTCGATCGGATCGGGCGGCGGCATCCGCCAGCTCTCCGAGCAGACGGTCGACTTCGGCGCGACGGACGCCCCGATGTCCGACGCCGAGCTCCTGAAGGCGAAGGGCGGCCCCGTGCTGCACGTTCCGACTGCGATGGGCGCCGTGGTGATCACGTACAACCTCGCCGGCGTGGCGCAGCCGCTGAAGCTGACGGGCGAGGCGATCGCCGCGATCTTCCAGGGTCAGGTCACCCGCTGGAACGACGCGCGCATCGCTTCGCTGAATCCCGGAGTCGCCCTGCCAGCAACGGACATCCTCGTCGTCCACCGCTCCGATGGCTCGGGGACGAGCTACGTCTTCACCGACTACCTGGCCAGTGTCAGCCCGGCGTGGGCGACCAAGCCAGGCAAGGGGAAGGAGGTGCAGTGGCCGGTGGGGCTCGGCGCCAAGGGCAACGAGGGCGTCGCTGGCCAGGTGAAGCAGACCCCAGGGGCAATCGGCTACACCGAGCTCGCCTACGCCACGCAGAACAAGCTCGCGACCGCCATGGTCAGGAATGCGGCTGGTGAGTTCGTTGCGCCGACGATCCCTTCGGTCACCGCCGCCGCAACTGGTAGCGCCGGAGCGCTTCCGGCGACGACGGACTACCGGATCTCGATCGTCAATGCGCCCGGTCGCGAGGCCTATCCCATCTCGTCCTTCACCTGGATTCTCGTCTACCAGAAGCAGTCCGATCCCGCGAAGGGGAAAAAGGTGGTAGACTTCCTCAAATGGGCGCTCACCGACGGGCAGGCGATGGAAGCAGCGCTCGACTACGCGCCGTTGCCCGACGCGATGCGTACCGCGCTGGTCAGCCGTCTGGCGACCGTGCACTGAGTGCATCCTGACGCAGCCCGACGTCGAATCGTGACCAGCACCATGCCCGACACCCAGCCGCCGCACACGCTCTTCCTGAATCGCGAGCTCAGCTGGCTCGCCTTCGACGCCCGAGTGCTGAACGAGGCGAGCGACCCGCGCGTCCCGCTGCTCGAGCGAGTCAAGTTCCTCGCGATCTTCAGCAGCAACCTCGACGAGTTCTTCATGGTGCGGGTGGCAGGGCTGCGACGTCAGGTGGAGTCGGGAGTCCATCACGTGACCCCCGATGGGCTGACGGCCGTGGAGCAGCTGGCCGCGATCCGCCAGCGCGTGACGACGCTGTTGAGCGAGCAGCGCCGCTGCCTCGCCGCCCTCCAGGGGGAGCTCGCGCCGCATGGCGTGCGTCTCGTGGCGATGGGTGAGCTCACCGCTGCGGAGCGGCGGGCGATCGACGAGCAGTTCGAGTCGCAGATCTTTCCCGTGCTCACGCCGCTCGCGGTCGACCCCGGTCACCCGTTTCCGTACGTCTCCAACCTCTCCCTCTCGCTCGCGGTGGAGGTGCGGGACCCGGTGGTGGGATCGGTGCACTTCGCCCGCGTAAAGGTGCCAAAGGGGTTGACGCGCTGGATGGCCGTGCCTGGGCGCGCGCATCAGTTCGTGCCGCTGGAGCAGGTGATCGGCGAGAACCTCGAATCGCTGTTTCCGGGGATGGAGGTGCTCGGCTGGTATGCGTTCCGCGTGACGCGCTACTCTGATCTCGAGTTCACCAACCTCGATGATCCGGACGACCTGCTCGCCACGATCGAGGAGCGCGTGTTCGAGCGCCGGTTCGGTGAAGTGATCCGACTCGAGGTTCAGGATGACATGCCGGCGCACCTGCGCGCCCTACTGCTCGACGAGCTTCGCGACGCGGACTATCCGGGACGCACCGCGCTGAGCGAGGCGGACATCGAGGAGAGTGGTCACCTCCTCGATCTGTCGGACCTGCTGGAGCTCAGCACGCTCGACATGCCGGAGCTCCGCGACCCCGCGTTCACGCCGCGAGTCCCACCCGAGCTTCGCGATCCGGAGCGATCGATCTTCGACGTGATCCGCGAGCGCGACCTCCTCGTCCACCACCCATTCGATTCCTTTCCGGCCACGGTGGAGCGCTTCCTCCAGAGCGCCGCGACGGACGTGCACGTACTTGCCATCAAGCTCACGCTCTACCGCACGTCGGGCGACACGGCGATCGTGCGCGCGCTCACCGAGGCGGCGCAGCGCGGCAAGCAGGTGTCGGTGATGGTGGAGCTCAAGGCCCGCTTCGACGAGGCGAACAACATCAGCTGGGCGCGCACGCTGGAGGACTATGGCGTACACGTAGCGTACGGGTCGGCCTTTCTCAAGACGCACACGAAGACCGCGATGGTCGTGCGACGCGAGCCGGATGGCATCCGGCGCTACGTGCACATCGGCAGCGGCAACTACAACTCCCGCACGGCACGCTACTACACGGACGTGGGGCTGTTCACCTGCAGCCCGTCCATCGGCGCGGACGTGAGCGACCTGTTCAACTCGCTCACGGGCATCTCGCGCCAGACGCTCTATCGCAAGCTGCTCGTCGCGCCGGCGAACATGCGCGACCGGTTCGTCGAGCTGATCGATCGTGAGGCGACGCACGCAATCGCTGGCCGCGGTGGGCGCATCGTGGCGAAGATGAACGCCCTGGTGGACGCAGTCGTGATCGACGCCCTGTATCGCGCGTCGCAGGCGGGGGTGCAGATCGACCTGATCGTGCGCGGCAGCTGCTGCCTGCGCCCGGGTGTGCCCGACGTGAGCGACAACATCCGCGTGCTCAGCATCATCGGACGCTTTCTCGAACACTCGCGAATCTGGCAATTTGCCAACGGCGGCGAGGACGAGTTCCTCTTCGGGTCAGCCGACTGGATGCCGCGCAACTTCCTCCGCCGAGTGGAAGCGGTGGTGCCGGTGGAGACCCCACGCCTCAAGTCACGGCTGCGCACCCTGCTCGACACCTGCCTCGAGGACAATCGCCAGGCGTGGGAGCTGGATGCCGCCGGCAACTGGAAGCAGCGGCAACCCGATGGCGAGGGAGAGCGCGCGACCCACGCGCGGCTCCTGCTGGACTCGTGGGGCGATCAGTCGGATCCACTGACTCGTACGGGAACGCACGAGATTCCACTGCGGGAGACGGCGTCAGGGGATTAGCGAACGGCCACCGCAGTAATGGGCAACTACGTATGACACGGTACTCGGACTGGCATACTGCTCCCTGGAATGCCTGGCGAGATCGCGCGGGAGACCAGCTGCCGGGCCACGACTGGCAGCTACGGCACTCACCCGCAGGGCGCGTGAGAGAAGCGGCACCGCCATCGTCCACGCACAGCCCCGCATCCTAGGGGCTGGTTGCCATTCGGGGTACCGAGTCCTACGTCGTTACCCGTGTACTGCAGCGGCCGTTCGCACTGCAGTGGCCTCCCACCACCCTACTCCTCGTCCGCCGCCACTCCCTCAGACGACAGCACCTCGCCGCTCGCCGAGACGATCTCCACGGGAACCCCGGCCAGCGCGGACAACAGCTGCGATTTCCGGTGCGCCCCCCACATCTCGAGGCGGAGCGGGTCCGCCTCTCGCAGCGGCACCGGCGTGATCCGGATCGCCCGCTGCAGCCAGCGCACCTTCACGTCCTTCACGGCGCTGACGTGGCCGCGGTCGAAGCCGTCAGCCACGCGCAGCAGCGCCGAGAGTCGGAGCACCTGATCGCGCAGCGGCTTGTCGAGCGCGCCGAAGTTGCGATGCTTGCGCTTGGGTGGCGCGCCACGATGGTAGCGCGCGACGTTGGCGATGACCAGCTGCTCTACCGGCGTGATGCCAAGAAGCTCGGCATGCACGACGAGGTGGAACGAGTGCTTGTGATGGCGGTCGTAGTTGATGTGGTAGCCCACGTCGTGCAGGAGCGCCGCATCGGCGAGCGTCGCGCGCTCGCTCGGTGCGCAGCCCAGGCGCGCGCCGATCGCGTCGAACAGGCGGAGCGCGATGCGCTGGACCTGGAGCGCGTGGGGCTCCTCGAAATGGCAGCGCTGCGCGAACTCGCGCACGCTGCGCTCGCGCGCCACCCCCGGATCCGCGACCACCGGCATCACACGCGCCGCCTCGAGCAGCAGTCCCTCGCGGATCCCGTAGCGCGACACGGTGAGCGCGCGGGACTCCACGCGCGCGAGCACCTCCGCGGCGACTGCCAGACCCGCGACGATGATGTCGGCGCGCTCGGGGTTCAGTCCTGGCACAGTGCGTCGCTCGTCCGCCGGCATCCCCGCGAGCGCGTCGAGGATGTGCTCGACGTCCACGCGTGGCACTTCGGTGGCGTGCACGCTGCGCGCGGCGAGCATGCCGCGGCGAGCGAGATGAACGCCGGCGAGGTTGGTGAACGTTCCGCCCGAGCCGATGACGTGCGCACCACGCCAGTCGCCGCGCGGCAGCACCTCGCGAAGGCCCTCGCGCACGGCGCGCCGAAGCTTTCCCAATCCATTCCGAGGCGTGCCGTGACCGAGGTAGCGCTCGCTCAGGCGAAGTGCGCCGAAGGGCAGTGAGATCAGGTCGTCGAGTACGCCGTCGGCCGCGAGTGCGAGCTCGAGCGACCCGCCCCCGATATCCATCACGACGGTCCGCCCCCGAGCGAGATCGAAGTGGGCGAGCGCGCTGAGATAGGAAAGCCGCGCCTCGTCCTCGCCCTCGATGATGCGAACCTCGAGTTGGGCCTCCTGCCGCACCCGCGCCACGAACTGCGCCGAGTTCTCCGCATCGCGCACCGCGCTCGTCGCGACGGCCTCGATCCGCTCGGCGCCGAGCTGGCGCGCCAGCGTCGCCATTCGGCCGATGGATTCGGCTGCCCGCTGCATGGCCGCGGTGCCAAGCAGGCCGGTGAGCTCCAGGTCGGCGCCGAGTCGCGGCGCGGCCTTCATCTCGTCGATGACGGTGATCGTTCCTTCGGCCGAGACGTCGGCGACGATCTGGCGCACCGAGTTGGAGCCGATGTCGATCGCGGCTATGCGGCGGGTGCCGGCCGTGTCCCGAGGGCGGCGAGACGCGGTCGGCGATGCAGCAGAGCGTGAGGAGACGCTGGTCATGGCGCGCACGGAACGGGGAACGCGGACGGGCTGCTCCGCAATCTACCGCCACGCGCGTTGCCCGGGATCGACCAGGGTCAGGTGGTGAACGTCCCGAAGCGGGCCGGCTGGACACCGGCGTGCTTGATCTGCTTTCCCTCGGCGAGGAAGACGGCGTCCTCGGAGATGTTGGTGGCCAGGTCCGCGACGCGCTCGAGGTTCCGGCTCACGAGCAGGTACTCGAGCGACGGGTTGATCGTGCGCGGGTCGGCCATCATGTGCGTGAGCAGGATGCGGAACATCGATTCGTGCAGCGAGTCCACCGCGTCGTCGCGCGAGATCACGTCGCGCCCGAGTGCGCCATCGGCGCGGAGGAAGGCGTCGATCGAGTCGCCGAGCATGGAACGCGCACGGCGGGCCATGTCCTCGATTTCAGGGTCAGGGGTGATGTTGGTACGCTGCGAGATCAGGCGGAGGGCAGCCTGCGCGATGTTGACGGCGTGATCGCCGACGCGCTCCAGGTCGCTCGTCACCTTGATGGTGCTGACGATGAAGCGGAGGTCGCGCGCCATTGGCTGCTGCAGCGCGAGCAACTCGAGCGCCGCGGCCTCGAGCTCGAGCTCCATCGCATCCAGCTCGTTGTCGGCCGCGATCACCGCCTCGGCCTTGCCCTCGTCCTTGCCGAGCAGCGCCTCGACGGAGAGCTCGACGAGCGATTCCGCCTTTTCCGACATCGCCAGCAGGCGCCTGTTGAGCGCCGAAAGCTGGTCGTGAAAGTGGCGAAAGGGGGTCTCTGCACTCATCCGAATCTCCCTGTGATGTAGGCTTCCGTGCGTTCCTCGCGCGGGCTCGTGAACATGCGCTGCGTCTCGCCCACCTCGACGACCTTTCCGATGTAGAAGAACGCCGTGCGATCCGAGATGCGGGCCGCCTGCTGCAGATTGTGCGTCACGATCACTATTGTGAGCTCGCGCTTGAGCTCGTAGACGAGCTCCTCGACCTTCTGGGTCGCGATCGGGTCGAGCGCGGAGGCCGGCTCATCGAGCAGGAGCACCTCGGGATCGTTGGCGAGCGCGCGCGCGATGCAGAGCCGCTGCTGCTGCCCACCCGAGAGCGTGAGCGCGCTATCGCGCAGACGGTCCTTGACCTCGTCCCACAATGCGGCGCGTCGTAGCGCGGACTCCACGATGGAGTCGACGTCGGCGCGAGAGGGACGCGCATTGATGCGAGGACCGTAGGCCACGTTGTCGTAGATCGATTTGGGAAAGGGGTTCCACCGCTGGAACACCATCCCGACGCGCTGGCGGAGCGTGACGACGTCCATCCCCTTCGCGTAGATGTTCTCACCGTCGAGCAGGATGTCGCCACTGCGTCGCGCGCCGGGTAGCAGCTCGTTCAGTCGATTGATCGAGCGCAGGAAGGTGGACTTTCCGCAGCCGGACGGACCGATCAGCGCCGTCACCGCCCGCGGCTCGATCGCGAGGTCGATGTCGAACAGCGCCTGCGTGCGGCCATACCAGAAGTTGAACTTCCGTACGTCGATCCGGCCAATGACCGAAGGCGTTTCCGGGAGCTGCAGAGCAGGGGATGTCATCCGAATCTCCCGGTGATGTACGCTTCGGTGCGCGGGTCCGACGGCGTCGTGAACAGTACACGTGTCAGCGCCGTCTCGACCATCTCGCCCGAGAGCATGAAGACGGTGCGGTCCGACACACGCGCCGCCTGCTGCATGTTGTGCGTCACGATGATCACACTCATCGTCCGGCGCAGCTCGTAGACCAGCTCCTCCACTTTCTGGGTGCTGATCGGATCGAGCGACGCGGTCGGCTCGTCGAGAAGGAGGACGTGCGGCGAGGTCGCGAGTGCGCGGGCGATGCACAGCCGCTGCTGCTGCCCCCCTGAGATCCCGGTCGCGCTCGCCTTCAGGCGGTCCTTCACCTCGTCCCACAGCGCCGCCTCTCGCAGCGCGCGCTCGACCACCGCATCCGTCTCGGCACGATCGAGTCGAGTGCCCGGCTGGACTCGCAGGCCGGCGGCGACGTTGTCGCGGATCGACATCGTGGGAAATGGCGTCGGCCGCTGGAACACCATGCCGACGTGCCGTCGGAGCGTGATCGGGTCGACACCGGGACCATAGATGTTCTGTCCATGAAAGAGGACCTCGCCTTCGACGCGCGCGTCCGGAATCGTCTCGTGCATCCGGTTGAGGCAGCGCAGGAAGGTCGATTTGCCGCAACCCGACGGGCCGATGATCGCCGTGACCTCGTTCGTGGGGAAGTCGAGCGTCACGTCGCGGACGGCGTGCGTGGCGCCGAAGTACGCGTCGAGATTGCGCACGCGCATGGCCGCGCGCTCACTTGGCGGTTCGGTCGGCGCGGCATCAGAGGACGGCGCCTTCCGCGCGGTCAGCATCTCAGTCATGTCCACCCGACTGACGCGAGCGCGTGACGAGGCGCGCGAGGAGGCTGATGACGAGCACGAGGCCGATCAACACGATCGCGCCGGCCCATGCCTGCGCGTGCCAGTCGTCGTACGGGCTGATCGCGTAGGTGAAGATCTGGAGCGGCAGCGCGGCGATCGGCTGGGTGACTCTGGTGGACCAGAACTGGTTGCCGAACGCGGTGAACAGGAGGGGCGCCGTCTCGCCAGCAACTCGCGCCACCGCCACGAGCACCCCCGTCACGATACCGCCCAGGGCCGTGCGGAGGACGATCTGGAGCGAGGTGCGCCAGCGTGGATAGCCCAGCGCCAGCGCGGCCTCGCGCAGCGACTGTGGAACGGTGCGCACCATCTCTTCCGTAGTGCGCGTCACGAGCGGGATCATCATCGCGCCGATCGCCGCGCCGCCGGCGAGCGCCGAGAAGTGCCCGAACGGGCGCACGAGAAACTGCCAGGCGAAGATGCCCATCACGATCGACGGCAGCCCATTCAGCACGTCGGCGAGAAAGCGGACCGCGTTCGCCACGCGTGTGCCGCGCTGCTCCGCGAGGAAGAGGCCGGCGCCGATCCCGACCGGAAGTCCCACGGCCGACGCGATGCCGATGAGCATGAGCGTGCCGAGGATGGCGTTGGCCATCCCGCCGCCCTCCTCTCCGACCGGCTGCGGCATGTGCGTGAAGAAGCCCACCGACAGTGCGCCGGCGCCCTGCTTCAGCAGGTAGCCGAGGATGAGAATGAGCGGGACCACGGCGAGCGCGGCGGCAAGGCACGCCAGCGAGATCATGAAGACACTCATCGCGCGTCGCCGCAGCAGCCCTGCGGCGCGCGGCCGCGACTGGGCGCCGTGCAGCGAGGCGGCCGGTGCGGTCATACCCGAACCTCTCCGCCGACGCGCCGCACGAGCCAGCGCGCGATGCCGTTGACTAGCAGCGTGATGAGCAGGAGGACGAAGCCAACCGCCATCAGCGCTGAAAGGTGCACGTCCGTGGTCGCCTCAGAGAACTCGTTGGCGATCAGCGACGCCATGGTGTAGCCGGGCGCGAACAGCGACGCGGACATTTCGTGCCGATTACCGATCACCATGGTGACTGCCATCGTCTCGCCGAGCGCGCGCCCGAGGCCGAGAATGACTCCTCCGAATATCCCGGTGCGCGCGTACGGCAGCACGGCGCCCGTGATCGCTTCCCATCGCGTGGCGCCGAGCGCGAGCGCCGCTTCACGTTGCGAGCGCGGCACCGCCATCAGCACTTCGCGGGAGACGGCCGCGATGTAGGGCAGCACCATGATTGCCAGGATCAGACCCGCCGCGAGGACGCTTGGCCCATACGCCGGTCCGGCGAAGAATGGGGTGGCCCCGAGGTGCAGCGTGTCGCGCAGGAAGGGCATCAGCCCCGTGCGAAGGAGCGGGACGAGGAAGAAGACTCCCCACAGTCCGTAGACGACGCTCGGAACGGCCGCGAGCAGGTCGATCAGGAAGGAGAGCGGCTGGCGCAGCCAACCGGGCGAGAACTCGCTGAGGAAGATCGCGCCACCCAGCGCTAGTGGCGCTGCGATCACCAGCGCGATGATCGACGTCAGCACCGTGCCGAGGATCGCCGGCGCGGCTCCAAACTCGCCCTTGACCGGGTCCCAGCTGCTCGAGGTGAGGAAGCTGAAGCCGAACTGCCGCAGCGCCGGCCAGCCGGCGACCCCGACTTCCACGAAGATGAGCAGCAGGAGGAGAGGGATGCAGAGCGCGAAGACCATGATTGCTGCGCGATACACCCGGTCCGCGACGACGGAGCCCTCGATGGAGGGAAGACGCCGCGGCGTCGCGATGCTCGTTCCTGTCGTACTGAGCACGGGGACGACGAGCGTGGGAGTGGGCCGGTGGTCCGGAGACGTCACGGTCGTCGGGAGAGGGAGAGTCGTCATCGATCCCGCGGAAGCTCACCGGCGATCGTATCGACCGCGTCGATGCTGTGTAACGGTCCGGTCACGGCGCGCGACGGTCGCACCAGAGATCTTTCCGTTACACGATTGTCGCGCTCCGATGTCGGAGCCGTGACCTCGCGCCGAAAGCTTTGTCGAGCGCGGCGGAACCTCGTTCGCGCGCCGCAGCTGGATCCACCTTCCTCCCGACCGACCGCAAAATGTCCCGTGCCCGTTTCTGGCCGCTGACGACCGCGTGCATTCTCTCCCTGGCCGCTGCCACGCAGGCAAGCGCGCAGACCTCGACGCCCGCGCCCGCCGCCCTGAACTTCTCAGGCCTGCTGTTCGGGAGCTACAACTACCAGCTACGCACCACCCCCGCGCCGCTCGCCGGCCAGATCGACAACGCGTTCATCCTCGACCGCGCCTACCTGACCTTTCGCATGCCCGCCGGGGACCGGACGAGCATCCGGATCACGACCGACGTCTATCCCACCACGGAGGCGACGTCCACCGCGTACGCCATTCGCGCCAAGTACGCCTACCTGCAGTACGACGCCCCCAAGGCCGCCAACGGCGCGGCCGTGATGGGCCGCGTGGGCATCCTGCAGAACGTCGTCATCGAGCATGTCGAGAGCTTCTGGCCCCGCTACCTCAGCCAGTCGGCCGTCGAGCGCGCGGGCTACTTCGCCTCGGCCGACGTCGGCCTCGCCGGCCAGCTGACGCTGCCGGGCAAGCTGGGCGAGCTGTACGCGACGGTCATGAACGGGCCCGGCTACACGGCCCGCGAGCGGGACCGGTTCAAGGACTTCGCCGTGCGGCTCTCGCTCACGCCGCTCGCGAACAGCACGACGACCCCGTCGCTCTTCAGGAGCGTCACGCTCACCGCCTGGGGCTACAAGGGCGCCACGGCGAGCGCGTTCGTCAACGGCGGCACCGGCCAGGCGGGTGCGGTCGGCGAGGCCCTCGACCGGAGCCGCGCCGGCCTCTTCATCGGGCTCAAGGATCCACGCCTGGTCCTTGGCGCCGAGTTCGCCCAGCGCCATGAGGACGGCGAGACGGGAGCCAACACGGTCGCGTCCCCACGTGGGCTCTCCGAGACGACCGGCCGCGTGCGCTCGGCGTTCACTGTCATCCGGCCGTTCGCCTTCACCAGTGCGTCGGGCACGTCGCCGTTCGGGCTCGTGGCGCGCTACGACCACGTGACGCCCACGGCGGAGACGACGAACGTGCTCGTCGGTGGCGCCGCGCCGTCCACGGCGAACGCGTATCACAACGTGATCGCCGGGCTGTTCTACGACCTGTCGCAGAAGGCGCAGCTTGCGCTCGACTATCAGGAGTCGCTCGCGTCGGCCAACGGGCTCTCGAGCGCGTCGCCCACCCAGGCGAAGGGCTACTACGCCCACTTCGTCGTGACCTTCTGACAGAGCTTCTCGGAACGGCGCGCGAGCACGCGATTCGGCAACCGGGTGTGACGCAGCCGTTACGACCCGGTCGCCGATTCGAGATCACGGGCGATGAGCTTCACGGAGTTCCGCATCGTACCACGACATCCACTTCAGGAGCTCTCCTGTGAAGCTGTTCTCCACGATCGCGCTGACCGCCGCGGCGCTCGCGCTGTCCCTCTCGCCCGCCGCCGCGCAGGATCTCACGGGCGCTGGCGCGACCTTCCCCTATCCGATCTACAGCCGATGGTTCAGCGACTACGCCGCGAAGACCGGCGTGAAGATCAACTACCAGTCGATCGGATCGGGCGGTGGTATCCGCCAGCTCTCCGAGCAGACGGTGGACTTCGGTGCAACGGACGCGCCGATGTCGGACGCCGAGCTCGCGAAGGCGAAGGGTGGCGTGGTGATGCACATCCCGACTGTGCTCGGTGCCGTCGTCGTCACCTACAACGTGCCCGAACTAACGAAGCCGCTTCGCCTCGACGGCCCGACGCTGGCCGACGTCTTCCTCGGCAAGATCACCCGCTGGAACGACCCGCGCATCGCGGCGCTCAACGCCGGCACACGGCTCCCGGCAACTGACATCCTCGTCGTCCACCGCTCCGACGGCTCCGGCACGAGCTACGTCTTCACCGACTACCTCGCCGCGGTGAGCCCGCAGTGGAGCACCAAGCCCGGCAAGGGAAAGGAAGTGCAGTGGCCCGTCGGTCTTGGCGGCAAGGGCAATGAGGGAGTGGCCGGACAGATCAAGCAGCTTCCGGGCTCCATCGGCTACGTCGAGCTCGCGTACGCGAAGCAGAACAGGCTCGCCTATGCGGACATCAGGAACGCGCAGGGCCAGTTCGTCACTCCGACGATCGACGCCGTGACGATGGCCGCGGCCGGCGCCTCCGCGAAGCTGCCGGCCAACACCGACTATCGCGTCTCGATCGTGAATGCGACGGGGAAGGGCGCCTACCCGATCTCCTCGTTCACCTGGCTGCTGGTGTACAAGCAGCAGTCGGACGCGGCGAAGAGCAAGAAGCTCACCGACTTCGTGAAGTGGGCGCTCACGGACGGCGAGAAGAGCGCGGCGACGCTCGACTACGCACCGCTTCCGGCGTCCATGGCAAGGCAGTTGATCAAGCAGCTCGGCGCCGTCACGGTCGCGGCGAAGTAGCTGCGCGACGCTCTCTACCTTCGAACGGG
>JAYUTY010000048.1:0-2434 GCA_043754875.1 Gemmatimonadota bacterium | reverse complement strand
TCGCCATCGTTCCGAGCTGGGACGACGACATCCCGCTGCTGGAAAAGCTGGCCCCGTTCCCGGGGTCGCAGGTACAGGTCACCATACCAGAGCGGATCTCCGGGGGTCCGCGATGATGATGCACATCGACGTGAGCTCCGTGCTGCGGCAGACGCTGTCGTGCGAGCTGTATTCCAATCTCGTCACGCGTCCCACTGGCGCGGCCGTACGGACGCAGATCGAGGCGCTCCTCGCAGACGCGCGCGTTCGATCGCTGACCGTGATCGACTTCTCTCACGTGGGGATGATCGACTTCTCCTGCGCCGACGAGGTGGTCGCCAAGCTCTTGCTGCGCAACGTGGAAGCGGAGCGCGCGCCGCGCGAGGCGTACTTCCTCTTTCGTGGCGTGAACGACGATCACTGGGATGCCATCGAGACGGTGCTCGAGCGCCACGGGCTCGCGCTCGTGCTGGAGACGGCCGACGGCGCGCGCATCGTCGGCACGCTCGAGGAGCGGGAGCGCACGGCCTGGCAGGCCGTCTATCAGCTCGGCCGCACCCGCGCCGCCGATCTCGCGGGTGCGCTCGGCTCGGCGATCGAGGAGTGCACCGCGGTACTGGACCGGTTGCATCGCCGCCGGCTCCTCATGCGCGTTGACGACGAGTACCTGGCCGTGGGCGGAATGGGGATCGTTCGTGCCTGAAGACGCGCGCAATCGTCCACTGCGTGTGGCGATCTTCATCGGCACGCGGATGTCGGACGTCGACCGCGGCCCACAGGTTCGCCTGCACCCGGAGGACGCGCGGGCGCGGCTGCTCGTGGATGGAGAGCTGGCGTGGGTGTACGGTCCACGCCGACAGGAGCTCGCCACCGTGATGATCGACGAGACGCTGCGCCGCGGCGACGTCGCGTTGCGCGACATCGCCGGCGCTGCGCCATCCGAGCTCGTTCGCGTCATCAAGCCAGATCTGGATTCACACACGCGTCGCGGCAATCTCGCCTGACGCCACGCTCTTTCCCTCCGCTCGTGTCACCTGCCCGCCGCTCACGACCGCACGCGCTCTCCACGCTGGCCGTGCATGCCGGGGAAGCCGCCCACAGCACCGCCAGCCCTGTTGTGACGCCGCTGTATCAGAGCGTCAACTTCAATCAGGAAGTGGGCACCAGCGAGGGGATGCGGTATCCGCGCTACGGCACCGCGCCCAATGCGGAGCTGGTCCAGCGGCGCGTGGCGGCACTGGAGAAGGCGGAGGCCGGGCTCGTGCTGGCGAGCGGCCAGGGAGCGACCGCCTGTGCCCTGCTCGCCCTGCTCCGCCCTGGCGACCACCTGCTCGCTTCGCGATCGATCTACGGCGGGACCACGCGCCTCCTCATGGAGGAGTTCACGCGCTTCGGCATCTCCGTCACGATGGTGGATCCCACCGAGTCGCGCGGCTGGCGGAAGAAGCTCCGGAAGGAAACGCGGGCCATCTTCCTGGAATCGCCGGTGAATCCCACCTGCCGCGTGCTGGATATGCGCCCGGTGCGATACGTGACGAAGGAAGAAGGGATCGCGCTCGTCGTCGACTCCACGCTCGCGAGTCCCATCAACTTCCGGCCCCTCGAGCACGGCGCGGACGTGGTGATCCACTCCGCGACCAAGTACCTGAACGGCCATCATGACGCGCTCGGCGGCGTCGTGCTCGGGACTGGGTCGTACATCGACGAGGTTCGCCAGAAAATGATTCTCTGGGGGCAGGCACCCGATCCGTTCGCGTGCTGGCTGCTCGAGCGCGGGCTCAAGACGCTCGACGTGCGCGTGCGGCGCCAGAACGAGAGCGCCGGCCGCCTCGCCGAGTGGTGCTCCGCGCGGAAGGAAGTGCGCGCCGTGCACTATCCCGGCCTCGAATCGCATCCCGACCACGAGGTGGCGCTCACGCAGATGCAGGGATTCGGCGGCATGCTCGGGCTGGAGCTCGCCGGAGGGGCGCGGGCAACCGATCGCTTTCTCCGGAAGCTGCGGCTGATCCGCCACGCACCCAGCCTCGGCGGCGTCGACTCGCTCGTCTGCGAGCCGCGCTTCTCGTCGCATGGCCATCTCTCCGCGGAAGAGCGCACCAAGCTCGGTGTTCCCGACGGCTTCCTTCGCGTGAGCGTCGGGATCGAGGATGCCGACGACCTGATCGCGGACATCGAGCAGGCGCTCCATTAGATGACTGATCTTCGGACGACCGAGCAGATCGATTCGGCGAAGGAGGGCGAGCGCCGGCGCGTCGAGCGGCGGACGAACGCGAGCCTCGCCGAGCTGACGCTGCCCGAGATGCGCCGCATCCTGATCACGACGGTGCTCGGCACGGTCGTGGTCGGGCTCTTCCTCTGGATGGTCCGTGCGGTCATCATCGCCGCCATCCTCGGCGGGATCATCGGCTTCTACATCCGTCCGCTGCATCTGTGGCTCGTCCGACGCACGGGGAAG
>JAYUTY010000047.1:0-2438 GCA_043754875.1 Gemmatimonadota bacterium | reverse complement strand
CGTTGGGGCAGCATCCGCGCCCGTCGGGGGAAACGGGTTTCCTGAGCTATCCAGCGCGGCGATCCTGACGCCGCCCACGGTGATGCCCCAGTCCACTGTCGTCGCGTCCACGCCGATCGAGACCGTTCCGGCCGCTGTCAGCGCCAGCACCACCGGCGTTGCTCGCGAAGTGCGCGCTGAGGCGCCGGGTGGCAACGCCAGCCACAACGCCGACGAGATCATCGCCTTCCACGGGAGCGACCGGGCTCGCGCGTCGCTCGACGTGCTGCTCCGCACGATGGTCGAGCGCAAGGCGTCGGATCTTCACCTCCGCTGCGGCCAGCCCCCGATCCTTCGGCTGCACGGCGAGATGGCGCGGCTCGAGCTCCCGCCGATGGTGCCCGCCGAGCTCGAGACGATGCTCCGGAGCGTCATGCCGGAGCGCAACCGGCGCGAGTTCACGGAGACCAACGACACCGACTACGCCTACGAGATCGCCGGCGTCGCCCGCTTCCGCGCGAACGCACTGAAGGACCGTAATGGGCCAGCGGCCGTGTTCCGCCAGATTCCGGCGACGGTCGTGTCGGTCGAGGAGATGGGAATCTCGCCAGAAGTGCAGAAGCTCTGCTACCTGACGAAGGGCCTCGTGCTCGTCACCGGGCCAACCGGCTCGGGGAAGAGCACCACGCTGTGCGCCCTGATCGACCTCGTGAACCGGTCGCGCACCGACCATATCATCACGATCGAGGACCCGATCGAGTTCGTCCATCCCAACAAGCAGTGCCTGATCACGCAGCGGCAGGTGGGCGTGCACACCGGCTCGTTCAAGAGCGCGCTCCGTGCGGCACTGCGCGAGGATCCGGACATCATCCTCGTCGGCGAGCTGCGTGACCTGGAGACGGTGTCGATCGCGATCGAGACGGCCGAGACGGGGCACCTGGTGTTCGGCACGCTGCACACGACGACGGCGGCGGGCACGATCGACCGGATCATCGACCAGTTCCCCGCTGACCGGCAGGCGCAGATTCGCGTCATGCTCGCCGAGTCGCTCAAGGGCGTCATCTCCCAGACGCTGTGCAAGAAGATCGGCGGTGGACGCGTCGCCGCCCGTGAGATCCTGCTCTCGATCCCGGCGGTCACGAACCTGGTCCGCGAGGGGAAGACGTTCCAGATCCCCACCGTCATGCAGACCTCCAAGCGCCTCGGCATGGTCACGCTCAACGACGCCCTGCTGGAGCTGGTCGACGCCGGCCAGATCGAGCCCGCCGAGGGCTATACCAAGGCTGTGGACAAGACGAGCTACGTGACGTCGATCAAGGGGCGTGGGCTGGACGCGAGCTTTGCCGAGGGCGAGCAGAAGGGCACTCCCGGCGCGCCAGCAGTACGGAAGTAGCGCGCGTCGGTCGTTGCAGCTGCTGACGAAATAGAAAGCGGGGCGCCAGAGGCGCCCCGCTTTGTTTCACGTCACTCGGCTTATCGGGCGATCATTCGCTCAGCGAGATCGGTCGCCCGGCTTCTCGTGTGACGCGTCGTCTCGCGCACTGGCGCTGAGCTCACCGCGTGGCCGCTCGTACTCGTCGCGCTCCGCGTAGCCATACCCGCCGAACACTTCCCCTCCGCGCATGTAGTCATGGCCGTAGCCTCGACCGTGGGGATACTGCGTGAACGGTGGATCATTCTGCTGGTGCATCGGGCACCTCCTCTTGGGGGTGAAACTTCATCTCCAGGGTGGCGAATCCTTTCCGGCCCGTCAAGCGAGGTCAGGCGACCGAGTGTCCCCAGCTTGTACGCTGCCTCTCCGACAGGGTATATTTTCAGGCTATGCAGATTCGTAATATCGCCATCATCGCTCACGTCGATCACGGGAAGACGACCCTCGTCGACAAGATGCTTCGGCAGGCCGGCGCCTTCCGCGAAAACCAGGTCGTCGCCGAACGGGTGATGGACTCCAATCCACTCGAGCGCGAACGCGGGATCACGATCCTCGCGAAGAACACCTCGATCCGGTGGAAGGACACCAAGATCAACGTCGTCGACACCCCGGGCCACGCCGATTTCGGCGGGGAGGTCGAGCGCATCCTGCGCATGGTGGACGGTGTGCTGCTCGTCGTGGACGCCTTCGACGGCCCGATGCCGCAGACGCGCTTCGTCCTCCGCAAGGCGCTGGAGCTCGGACGCACCCCCATCGTCGTCATCAACAAGATCGATCGGCCGGGCGCCGACCCGATGCGCGTGCACGATGAGGTGCTGGATCTCTTCATCGAGCTCGAGGCGACGGAGGAGCAGCTCGACGCACCGGTAGTGTATGCGTCGGCACGCGAGGGAGTGTCCACGATGGACATGGACGTCACCCCGGTGGATCTGTCGCCGTTGTTCGACACGATCATCTCGCGCGTGCCAGCCGCCCCCAGCGACTCTGCGGCGCCCTTCCAGATGCTCATCTCGACCATCGACTTCTC
>JAYUTY010000046.1:0-7251 GCA_043754875.1 Gemmatimonadota bacterium | reverse complement strand
AACCCTTCGCGCATGCCCAGCACGGCCGAGAGCGCGATCGAGGTCGTGAGCAGAGCGGCCGAGTAGACGAGTGTGCCGCCGCCGTCCATGCGGCCGTTGCGCCGCACGAAGGCACGAAGCGCGGCGGGCAGGGCACGCTGCTGCTCGATCGTTCGCCCCAGCTGCTCGGCGAGCGTCTCCGCGCTGGCGGGCCGGCTGGCGGGGTCCTTCGCGAGACACTGGTCCACGAGCGACGCGAGCTTTCGCGGCACGGCGAGTCCGAGCGACCCGAGCGGCGACGGCAGCTCCGTCACCTGGCGCGCGAGGATCTCCGCCGCGGTCCGACCGTCGAACGGCGGGCGACCGGAGAAGGCGTAGAACGCGGTCGCCCCGAGCCCGTAGAGATCCGATCGAGCGTCGATCCCGGCGCCGAGCGCCTGCTCAGGGCTCATGAACTCCGGCGTGCCGCTCACTCCGTCGCCGCTTGCCTCACCGGCGACGGCCGCGATGCCGAAATCAGCGACCAGCGCGCGTCCCGTGGACGACTCGAACAGCACGTTGTCCGGCTTCACGTCCCGGTGCACCACGCCCAGCGAGTGCGCGTAGCCAAGGGCCCAGGCGACCTCGCGCAGCATGCGCACCCCGTCGCTCGCGGAGAGCGGTCCTCTGCCCCGCACGCGCTCGGCGAGCGTCTCTCCCTCCACGAACGCCATCACGAAGAAGACGAACCCCTCCGTCTGCTCCACGGCGTGGATCGGAATGATGTGCGGGTGCGAGAGCTTGGCCGCGAGGCGCGCCTCGCGCAGGAAGCGATCACGCAGCTCCGGCCGCTCGGCCTGCTCGGGCGGGAGCAGCTTGATCGCCACCAGGCGATCGAGATGCACCTCGCGCGCGAGATACACCACGCCCATGCCGCCGCGTCCGATCTCACGCAGGATCGAATAGCGCCCGGCGAGTGCGAGCTGAAAGGCGAGGAAGAGAGGATCGGGAGCGCCTGCCTTCAGCATGCTTGTCCTGTGGTCGGGGCGCCTGAAAGACGCCCCGCCGCGCGCTCACGCAACCGTTCAGGCCATCAGCGCTTCGGCAGCACGTGCAGCGTCAGGGTGGTGAAGTCGCTCTCCCACTCACGGTCCTTGCGCGCCACCGGCCGCAGGTCGGTGCCGTGCAGCATCCACTCGCCGGCGTGCGCGAGGGTGAACGTCGCTCTACCCCTCGCGTCGGTCGTGTGCCACTCGCCCTGCGACTCGCCATCGTGCATGGCGCCCAGGGGCATGCCGCCGAAGGGCCGCCCACGTCGCAGCACTCGCACGGTGAGCTGGTCACCGGCGTGCAGCGTCGTCGGATCGCGTTCAGGGATGATCTCGAGGGCGACGCCGACGGGGGTCATCCACGAGGAATCCAGCGGGCTCGCCTCCCCGACGCGCACGAAGCTCTTCGCGTGCTTCACGTACGTCTCGCGCCACCGATGGGGAGCGGGCGTGCTGCGCCAACGCGCAAGAGTGGCCTCGGTCGCGTGAATGTCGTCCAGGTACTCGACCTGGTGGGCCGAGTCGAGCGCGAGCGACTTGGGCGCCAGGTCGATCCATGCGGTGGCGACTCCGCTCGTGCGCAGCGTGGCGCGCAGCAGAAGCGCTCCCACTTTGGACGCCCCAGCGGGAGGCGCTGCGACCAGCGGCAGCGTGGAATGGCCGAGGCGCACCGATGCGACGCGCAGCCGCGAGCGGTCGATCGCGAAATCGTCAGCCGCGAACCCTTCGCCGCTCGAGAGGTGGAAGGTCACGACGCTCCCGATCGCGGCGGTGCCGGATTCGGCGCGCAGCCAGGTGTCGTGCGCTGTGGCGAGTGAAGCGGCGACGAGCAGGCTGGCGATTGCCAGCGCGAACGAGGGAAGGGCGGCGCGACGTCTCACTCGAGCTCCTGGGCGACGGTACGTGAACGACCACGTTCGGCAGCGTGCTGCGGTGGCTGCCGCAACGCCAATGTACGGCACTGCCGCGACAGGTGCGCCCTCTTTGCGCGGCTTACTCGTATGCCAACGCGCCGACGACGGAAATGCGCCCTGCCCGTGCGGCTGGCCATGTGCATGCCGCGATCGAGACGAGCACGACGATCGCGAGCCAGAGACCGAGGGCCATCCATTCCGGCCGGAGCGTGAGTGGCACGGGGATCATGATCTGGCCGAACGCGCGGCCGAGCAGGAGGCTCACGGGCAGGGACAGGGGAATCGCCAGGAGCCAGCTCAGGAGAGCGATCACGAGCCCTTCTGTCTGCACAAGCGCCATGATGGCACGCGGCGAGGCGCCGATCGCGCGCAGGACGCCGATCTCGCGCGTGCGCTCGAGCACCCCCAGGCTGATCGTGGACGCGAGCCCCAGCCCGCCGACCACGATCGCCAACTGCGCCATGGCGAGCAGGAAGGCCGCAACCATGAGAAGGTGGTCCTCGATGACGCGCCGGCTGGCCTCGATGAGCTGACTCGACCCGACGCGATCGCCCGCGTCTTCGAGCGCGCTGCGCAACCGGAGGAGCAGCGCGGACTGCTCGTCACCGTCACGGGCGCGCGCACGCAGCACGACCGTCGTCACGCGCGCATTCCCCACGGCCTGCGCGAGCGCGGGGCGAGTGACGAACGCCATCGCCGCCGGGCCAGCCTCCACGACCCCGACGACGCGCCAACGAACGTTCGCTCCATCGATCGCCAGCGTCGCATCGCGGCCCAGAGTCAGCTCGGGATGCTCGTCGAGCAGGTGCGCCGTGACGACGACGGCAGTGGCATCCTCGTCGCGCAGCCAGCGGCCCGCGAGCACGGGGAGTGAGACGAGCTCCGAGCGCGCAGGCAGCGCCGTGACGCTGATCGTCGCGCCGAGTCCGTCGGCGGTCGCGAGCACGGCGCGCCGGTCCGCCCACGTCTCGGCGATCGCCACGCCGTCCATGTGGGCCACGAGCGCCTGCAGGCTGTCGGCGTCGTGCGAGGTGTCGAGCCGGATCGTCATGTCGAACCGGAACAGCTCACCATACAGGTTGCCCGTGGCGCGCCGGATCGAGGCGCGCAGGTCGAGCGCACCGAGCAGCGCGGCTCCGCCCACGGCGAGCGTCAGCAGCGTCAGCGCCATACGCCGACGCCGACGGAAGGCGTTGCGCAGCGAGAGCAGCACCGGGCGGCTCGGCCCGCGCACGCGGTCCAGCCACTGAGGCAGCGCATCGCCCGCGTCGATGCCGACGTCGCGCAACGCCACCGACACCGGGATGCGACAGCCGCGAATCACCGGCACGGCAGCAGCGAGGACCGGCAGCAGCAGGCCGGCGGCAAGCTGCACCAGAATGGCGCGGGCGGGAATGCCGTAGCCGGCGATGTCGAAGTTGAGGAGATCGGCCGAGAAGCGCGCATACGCGGTGCCGAGAAGGGCGGCGAGCGGGATGGCGATGAGCGAGGCCACCATGCCGAGTGCGAGTGCGAGCCCCAGATACATCGCCGCGAGCTGTGCCGGCTGCGCGCCGATCGCCTTCATCACTCCGATCTCGCGCAGCTGGCCGGCGAGCATGGCCGTGACCAGGTTCACGACGAGAAAAGCGCTCATCAACAGCGCCAGCGCGCCGAACGCTCCCATCGTCATCAGCAGCGAGTCCATCTGCGCGGCGTGCTCGTGGCGGAGCGGCTGCGGGACGTCGATGGCGCGCACGGTGCGGCCCATGCGAGTGGCGACCGTGCGCACCTCGCTGGTCACTGCGCGGACGGCTTCGCGATCCAGCGAGCGATCGCGCACGACGATCTGCAGTTGGTCGAGTGCCTCGGGGGCGCCCAGTGCGACGAGCGTCGCCGACGTCACGAAGCCGTAGACCACGTGATCCATCCAGCCCGGCGGGAGCCCGGCGTCGCGCACGATGCCGGTGACCGGCAGCCTCACCGGCGCGCTCGCGCCGACCCGCACCGAGATGGAATCGCCGAGCGCGATGCCGGCGACCTCCATCGACGACTTCTCGACGACGAAGGTGCCGTCGCGCGGCGGCCAACTGCCCGCCACGCCCGCGAGAACACCAATGCGTCGCATCGCTGGGTTGGGCGACACGAACAGGCGCGCGCCGATCCAGCTTCCGTCCGCCTGCTGCACGCTCGCCGATACTGTTCGCCGTGCCTCGGCGTCGCGCACCGCCGGAATGGCGCGCACCGCCGCGAGAAGCGCCGAGTCCACGACATCCAGCCGCAGCGTGGCGGAGGCGGGGTTGGTGGCGAGATAACCCTCGCCGGTCACGCGCCGCAGCAGCGCCCAACTGTCGAGCACCGCACCCGCGCCCACGAGCCCGGTGACGATCGCCAGCACGACGAGCAGCGTCCGGGCGCGATGCAGCCAGAGGTCGCGCAGCACCTTGCGCAGGCGAAGGCTAGACATGCGCCAGCTCCTCGACCGGTAATGCCGCCGCTGGCTCCGTGAGCAGCCCGTCAGCGATCGCCACGACGCGCGGGGCAACGCGATGCACGGCGGCATCGTGGGTCGCCATCACGACCGTCTGCCCATCGCGCACCAGCTCGGCGAACAGCGTCATGATCGCCGCCGCGTTGCGCGAGTCGAGGTTGCCCGTTGGCTCGTCGGCGAAGAGGACGGCGGGCTCGTTGGCGAGCGCGCGGGCGATGGCGACGCGCTGCTGCTGGCCGCCGGAGAGGGTGGACGGGAGCTTGTTCCGCTGCTCGCTCACGCCGAGCCTCGAGAGCAACGCCTCGGCGCGCGGCCGTCGCTCGGCCGCCGGCCAGCGGCGGCAGAAGTCCATCGGGAGCATGACGTTCTCCACGACGGTGAGCGTGGGAAGCAATTGGAAGAACTGGAAGACGATTCCGACGGTGCGGCCGCGCCACGCGGCGAGCTCGCGTTCGCTGAGCGTCCGGAGCTCGGCGCCGGCAACCGTCAGGCGACCCGCGGTGGGACGATCAATGCCGGACATCAGGGCGAGCAGCGTCGACTTGCCGCTGCCCGATGGCCCGACGAGCGCGACGAACTCGCCACGCCGGATGTCGAGCGTCACGTCCGCGAGCGCAACGAACGTCCCCGTCGGCATCGGATAGCTCCGGCCGACGTCACGCAGCGCGATCAGGGGCAGAGGTGAAGAGGCGGTCATGGGCGCGGCGGTGAGAGAAGGGTGCACGCAACTGCCGTGCATCGGATGATAGGACTCGCCCCGCGGACGGGCGACGGCCTGGTGCACCGTTGGGCGGTACCGCCATGCCGTTGGGCGAAAACAGGCGCCCGGCGTGGCAGCGCGAGGGCAACTTGCGAACTCGGATGCACGGGAAGCGACTCTTCGACTCTCGCCTGGAGCGGTGCACATGACGTTGACACAGTTGACACAGTTGACGCAGTTGACGCAGTTGACGCAGTTGACGCAGTTGACACATCGGCGATGGATCCTGATCGCCGCGGCCGTGGTCGCGCTGGTCGTTCCGAATGAGGCGCGCGCTCAGCACGGCGACAGCGCACCGCTCGTCACGCACGCGCCACGCGAAGCCTCGCAGTACGATTTCCTGATTGGGCAGTGGGAGCTCGTCGTCACTCCCAGGGCGTCCGGGCTGGCGGCACGCATTCACGGCGCGCCGAAGCTGCGCGGCTCGTGGAAGGCAACGCGCGCGCTGGACGGCTGGGGAATCGAGGACGAGTTGCGCATCGCCGACGCATCGGCAAACCCGCGCGCGTTCACGCACGTCGTGCGGCTCTACGATCCGGCGCAGAAGCGCTGGATCGTCTCGGCGGTGGATGTCTACCGGCAGCAGTTCACGCAGAGCACGGCGCAATGGCTTGGCAGCGAGATGGTCTCGCAGCGTGACACGACCGATGCGAGTGGCAAGCGCTCCACGTCGCGCGTGCGCATCACGGCGATCACCCCGTCCAGCTTCCACTACCAGCAGGACCGATCCTCTGATGGTGGCAAGACGTGGGACGAGGGGCTGCTAGTGATCGATGCCAGGCGCGTCGGCAGCTCCGCCAGCGCGCGATGAGCGGCATCAGCGCGGCGCGTCCACTTGCCGCGCGAGCCGCCGCACGAGATCGTTGACCAATGCCGCGAGCGTGGGTCTGGCTTCAGCTGTTCTCGGGATGGATGCCGGTGTGGGCGCTCTATTCGGCGGTCATCTTCACCATGCACCAGCCGGTCACCGTGCGCGCAGCGTCGTTCGCGGGCGCGCGCGCGACCCTGCCTGCCGCGCTCCTCGGGTTGCTCGTGCACCGCCTGGCGACGCGTGTGCCGTGGCCGAGACGATTTCGCGTCACTTTCGCGCTGATGCACGTCGTCGCGGCGGCGGCCTACGCGGCCACCTGGATCCTCGCGACGGCACTGATCGAGGCGGCGCTCCATGGACACGCTTCCTTCATGTTCGGTCGCGCTGCGATGCCCTTCTTCCTGCTCGGTCTCTGGCTCTATATGACGGTCGCCGGCGTGTCGTACGCGATCGAGGCGACGGAGCGGGCTGGGCGTGCCGAGGCGGCGACCGTGAAGATGCAGCTTTCGGCTCTACGGTCGCAGCTCCATCCGCACTTCCTCTTCAACGCCCTGCACACCGTGGTGCAGCTCATTCCCATCGAGCCGGCCCGAGCCGCCGATGCCGCGGAACAGGTCGCGATGCTGCTGCGCACCACGGTGGAAGACGACCGCGACCTCGTGCCGCTGCGCGACGAGTGGGCATTCGTCGCCCGATACCTCGATCTCGAGCGCATCCGTTTCGGCGACCGTCTGCGGCTCCACACGACAATCGACGACGCGCTGCTCGACGCCCTGGTGCCCTCGTTCGCGCTGCAGACGCTGGTGGAGAACGCGGTGCGCCACGGCGCCGCGCCGCGCGTCGCTCCGACCGACATCACGGTGAACGCCGCCGGAACACGCTCCAGCATCATCCTCTCTGTCCACGATACGGGGGATGGCGCGTCCTCGGCTCACGCGAACAACTCGGGGACCGGGCTCTCGCGCCTGCGCGAACGGCTCGCCGCGCTCTATGATGCCCGGGCGACGCTGACGATCGAGACGGGTGCGGGCCAGGGATTCACGGCGACACTCGTCATTCCGCGCGGGGAGGTCAGCGAGTGAAGATCCGCACGCTCATCGCGGACGACGAGCCTGTCGCCCGTGCGGGGCTGCGCGCGATGCTCGGTGCGATCGACTGGGTCGAGATCGTCGGCGAAGCAGCGGACGGCCTGGCGGCTGCGGAGGCGATCGACCGGCTTCGCCCCGAGCTCGTGCTGCTCGACATCCAGATGCCCGGGCTACTCGGTACCGAGGTGCTCGCGCGGGTGA
>JAYUTY010000045.1:0-2443 GCA_043754875.1 Gemmatimonadota bacterium | reverse complement strand
GCGCCACGTGCGGATGCAGGAGCTTGAGCGCCACCTCGCGGCCGAGCGAGAGATCGCGCACCCGCCATACCGAGCCGAACGAGCCAGCGCCGAGGGGCGCGATCACCTGATAATCGTCGGCGAGGGCCCAGCGGAGGCGCACTTCGGGCGACTCGCGCGATGCCGCCGTGTGCTCGCCGCTCAGCGTGAGCACCGTTCGGCTGCCGAGCACACGGTCCATGGCGCGCACCATCGCGGCGACCGAGGTGAACCGCTTCTCCGGGTCCTCCTGCAGCGCGCGGTCGAGCACGGCGGCCACGGACGGGGGCACGTCGGGGCGGACGAGCGTGATGGGCGGGATATCCGATGCTGGCGGTGCCTCTCCCGTGAGCGCGTGAAAGCAGAGGGCGCCGAGCTGCCACTGGTCGGAGAGCGGCGTGGGTGCCCAACCGTCCCGCCAGTCGGGCGGAGTGGGCATGGTCGAGACGTCTGGCGCGAGATCGTCCGGGATCGACGCGAGCGGGACCGCCCACTGCCACCCGATCAGCCACAGTCGCCCCATCGGAGTGGTGAGGACGTTGAAGACGGACAGTGCGCCGTGCACACTCCCCGCGTCGTGCAGGTAGGAGAGCGTGGAGCCGACCTCGCGCATCACGCGCATCACGGCGGGGACGTCCTCCACGCCCGAGCGGGCGAGGCGGGCGCCCATCGTCTCGCCCGCGATCCAGCGGCGCAGGTAGCCCGGCCCACGCTGGCTCTCCTGGTTGTCCGACCAGTAGTGGTACGTCGTCGGCACCGCGGGGTGATTGCGGTGTGCCAGCGCGCGCGCCTCGGCCTCGAGCCATGCCGCGTGCTCCTTCAGCGGCGCGCTCACCAGCGAGAGCGAGCGGCCGAGGGCGTCGATCAGCTCCTGGAAGTGGCGGTGGTCCTCCCACACGCCTTCCGTGCCCCAGCTCCAGCCGGGCGGAAGCTGCCACTCGGCGAGATGCTCGGGGAGCGCCGCGGTGAAGCGGTGGAGGCCGCCCCGAAGGCGTAGCGGGCGCTCGGTCACATCCGGGACTCGGAGAGGACCTCTTCGGCCGCATGCTGCAGCGCTGGCAGCATGGATACGTCGGGCAGCACGCTCACCTCGACCGTGCGAACGCGCAGCGGCTGCCCGTCATACGGCGCGGACGAATTGAGGGAGGGCACGTGGATGGTGACGCCGACGATGCGCCACATCGTGCTCGGCCGTGTCATCGTGCCGTCTCCTTCGACGGTATCGAGCTGCAGCACTTCGCCCCGCGCCGGGATGACGTCGCTC
This sequence comes from Gemmatimonadota bacterium, assembly GCA_043754875.1. Taxonomy (GTDB): domain Bacteria; phylum Gemmatimonadota; class Gemmatimonadetes; order Gemmatimonadales; family Gemmatimonadaceae; genus AG11. Next base: position 1,161 of record JAYUTY010000045.1, on the reverse strand, counting down.
AGGCATTCGGCGAGGAGCTGCTCGTTGCGATCGTGACGGATGACGCGAAGCGTGATCATGCGCGTGGTGGGAGGTGGTCGCGACCAAGGTAACGCTCCGGCGACGACGGGAGCCAGTCACGATCAGTCACGATGTCGAAACTTCTGGCGCGGCGGCGACGTACCAGATCGTGCATCCCACATCACATCGAGGCTCCCCATGCTGTTCCTGCTCGGCTTTGTCGCAACGACCCTGGCCGCGATGCTGGCGTTTGCCCAGGCGCGCAAGTTCGTGACCGGCCGCCTGCGCTACGTGGACGCAGTCCAGAAGCCGATCGCCCCGTGGCTCGCGGGGATCGCCACGGCCGTCGTGCTCCTGCCGCTCATGGCGATCATCCCCATCGTTGGCGCGGGGACGGCGCTCAGCCTCGGCTTCGCGGTGGGCGCCGGCGTCGCATCTGGCGCTCGCGACATTCGCGGTCGGCTGACCGGCTACTAGACCGGCTACTAGACCGGCTAGTAGACCGGCTAGTAGACCGGCTACTAGACCGGCTACTAGACCGGCTACTAGCTGGTTCACGAGGGAACGAGCCGGGAAGGCGGCTGGTTACCTTTTAAGTATGGATACCCCGCAGACCACGACCCTCCCGGCCGACATCACCGATCCGGTCAACGCGCAGATCCTCGCCGTCAGCGAGGACCGGATCGCCGGCTTTCTCGAGACGCCGTTCCAGGAGATTGCGCGACTGAGCGGTCTCTCGCTCGAGACGGTGCTCGAGCGGCTGCGCGGAATGCTGGAGGCCGGCGTGATCCGGCGCATTCGCCAGACGCTGATGGCCACCAACCTCGCGCCTGGCGCGCTGGTGGCCTGGCAGGTGCCAACCGAGCGGCTCGACGAGGCGTTCGACTACCTGGCCAAGGAAGATCCGTTCTCCGGCCACATCGTGATCCGCTCCACCGACACGGAGACACCCGGCTCCGTCTACCGACTCTGGACGACGCTCAAGGTGCCGCAGGGCTTCTCCATGCAGCGCCACTGCGAGCTGCTCGCATCCCGGATCGGAGCGACGGCATTCCGCATCATGCCCGCGAAGCGTTTGTTCGCGCTGGGCGTGGGACACGTGCGTCGCAAAGGGATGGAGCCAGGATCGCGCAGCGATGAGCCGGGGGTGGTGATCGACAC
>JAYUTY010000044.1:0-7266 GCA_043754875.1 Gemmatimonadota bacterium | reverse complement strand
CCTCTCTCGGCGCGTAGTCCGCCTTGCTGTAGATGGCCGAGGTACCGGCGAGCGTGAGATCCACTGCCGGTCCCAGCGTCCATCGCAGCGCCGCACCGAACTCCTTCGCGTCCGGCCCGAGCTCGCTGCCCAGCAGTCGGCCACGCGTCGTGATGCCGTTCGGGAGTTGGCCGTGCGTGTACGTGCGAATTCCCATGTGCGCCGCCGACAGCTGCAGCCCCACATTCGGGGTGCCGAGCGACGGCAGGAGGATTCCCAACGTCTGGGAGCCGTCCCACGTGAACATGGTGCCGATGCGGTGGATGTCCACGTCGTCCACGAGGATCTCTCCGGTCAAGACGATCCCTGCGAGTTTCGCCAGACGCAGCCGCCCGTCCAACCCGAGCAGCTTGTCGGATTCGACATCGAGCGTCCGCGTCGTGTCCTTGTAGTTGTGCCGGCGAAAGACGTCGACGAAGGGCAGCACGTCGACCAATCGGTCCACCGCACTCGCCGACGGCGCGCCCTCGCCGCCGAAGTGGTCCATGAACGTGCCACCGAGCTCCAGCGCGTTCGTCGGCGCGACGCTCACCTTGTACGCCACGAGCGTCGAGTGCGAGCGCTCTCGGCTCGCGCCAAGATTCGCGACCACAAGTGTTGCCTGCGTCGGCCCGAGATGCCGGAGCCATCCGGGAAGCACGAATGGCTCGTCGCTCGCGAGTGAAATCTGGTCGAGCGCTGGCGCATCCGCAGCGAGGAACAACCCCGCTGCTGGTCGCTGCGACCATGCGACCTGCTGCCGCCCCACCGTGACCGCAGCATTGCGGAAGCGTGCCCGTACGGTGCCGAGCAGGAGCTCGCCGTCACTGTTGGGCACCCCGCCGTCGGTCGCATGATTGCCCTGCAGACGCTCACGTGCCTGGATCGCGAGCCAACCTGTCGGCTCGATACGCTGCGACAGCTCGAGCGAGGCGCTCTGCCCTCGTGGCGCCGGCTGGCCGAGCCGTCGCTCGGCCAACGGATCGATCGTCGCCTCGGTCGCCGCGCCGAAGCCCACCAGGCCACGCCGTCGCGAATCGATGCTGACGAGCGAGAGCGACACGTCGTCCACCACGCGCAAGACGCCATGATCGCGCGGCTGGGAGTCGCCCGCATCAGTGAGCACTCGTGCGCGCACCCGTGCGACGAGGCGTCGAGCTTCGGCGACCGCACGCGCATCGATGCTTGGCGTCGAATCACCGGACATTCGGCCTTCAACCGCTCGAACGATTCGCGCGATCTCGCGGCGCGAGTACGGCCGTTGTCCCACGATCGCCGAGTCGAGCACACCGAGCTCGGCGAGTCGATCGAGATCCCGATAGGCGAGATCGGTCGCGACGACAACCGACGCGCCCTGCCCGGCGGCAGCCGACGCAGCGACGCACGACAGCGCGACGGAAACCGCTACGCGGCGGAGAATCGAGTTGATCACGCGCGAAAGCTAGGGCGGCGCACGTGCCACTCAAAGCTGGCGGTGCATGCCACGACCGTCAGCGACGCGCCCGCTGCCAGCTGCCGAATCGCTCGGCGCTCGCCTGATCGAGCAGCGCGCCGAGCCGGCGCGCCTGCTCCGGTGCGGCGTGGCGCGCGATCGTCGTCTCGTCGCCGTTGAAGGCGATCTTTCCGTCGCGATGCAGCTCGTCGAGAAAGTGCTGCAGCAGCCCCTGCACCGCCGCCGCGTCCTCGGCGACGGCCCCGCCCCCGCTCTCGCGCCAGAGCGCCGCCGCGTAGCCGTCGTGCTCCGTGCCGATCGAGATCGTCGGGCGCTGCGCGTTCCAGTGCTCGAACATCTTCGCCGGATACCCGGGCGACGCCGCGCGCTCGGCCAGCGCGCCAGGCGCACGGTTGAACGCCAGCAGCACGTCCGACTCCCGCTGCAGCCGCACTGCCTCGGCCGGCGACACCCGCGCTCTCAGCGTGACGAGCGCCTCGCACGGACGACCGCGCAGCAGCTCGGCAAGGTGATCCTCGCACTGACTCCCGACCAGGTCCACCACGAGGCGTTCGCTCAGGGCACCGTCTGTCGTCGTTGCCGCGACCAGCGCGTCCAGCGCCGCCAGCAGCGGCTCCACGTCCTGCCGCGCGGGATCGAGCGTGCCAGTGTGCGTGACACGCATCGGAGAGCCCGGCACACGATGTGGCGCGACCCGCCGCTCGTCGGGATCGTACGACACGGTGATGACGTCGCCGGCGACGCCGTACTCGTCGCGCACGAAGTCGCTCATCCGCGGCGAGACGCACGCGGAGCGGGACGCGCCACGGAGCCAGTGCCGCGTCTGGAGCCGCGAGCCCCACCGCTCGCGCCTCGAGCGCCCGTCGCCGATGCCGTGGTCGAACGTGTGAAGTGTGTCGAACATGGCCACCCAGGGAATTCCGGCGCGCCGCGCAATCTCTCCGCCGAGAATGTGGGCCGACGGCGCCGGGCAGACGCTCACCACCGCGCCAATGCCGTACTGGCGCACCGTCGCCAGCCCCACGGTCACGCTCTGCTCCGCCCAGCCGCGGTGGAGGTCCGGCACGTTGCCGTAGAATGGATACGTGTACTGGAGCGCGCGACGCGCCAACCCCGTGGCCGTCCAGGCTCGCGCCGCCATTTCAGTCGAGACGAGTCGATCATGCCAGCGCAGCCAGCGGTTGTCGCGCCGGTGCGACGTCGTCCGCGTTACCGGAAGTGCCTCGGCCAGCTCCAGCGCCGACGACTGCGCGGTTGGCTCCCAGGACATTCCCCAGGGCGCATCCTCCGGCGCAGGGCCTTCGCTCCAGTCCTTCGTGAGGATGTGCGGCTCCCAGCCCGCCTGCGGCAGGTAGCGGCAGAGCGTGGCCACGTGCTTCACGCCCACGTTGAACATGGGCAGCCATTGGTATGTGACGATCAGGACACGGGGCATCCCGAAAGGTAGGCCGCCGGAACGGCTCGTCGAAAGGTGCCCCCCGGCGGCGGCGCTGCCAGGAGGAAGCGCCGCCCTGCTCTAGAGGGCTACGGGCACCCCGCGAACGTCCGCACCAGCCTGCTCGAGCCGTCCGCGCAGCTTGTCCGTGAGACGCGCCCGGATCACCATCTGGTCGCCCTCGCTGCGTTGCTCCAGCACCTCGCCGTGCTGATGGATCTCGGCGAGCAGCTTGCCGTCGCTCGGCTGCAGCCAGACCTCGGCCACCGGCCGGCGCTCTCGCATGGCGTGCCGGAGCGCGCGCCGCAGCGGATCGAGCCCCTCCTCCGTCTGCGTCGACACGAACACGGCGTTCGGCACCAGCGAGGTCACTCGATTCTGCAGCGCCAGTGATTCGTCCTCACTCAGCAGATCCATCTTGTTGAACACGAGGAGCGTCGGCTGGTCCACGATCCCGAGGTCGTGCAGCACCTGCTCCACCACGAGCCGCTGCTCTTCCCACATCGGGTGGCTTGCGTCCACCACGTGGAGCAGGACGTCCGCGTCGCGCGTCTCCTCCAGCGTCGCGCGGAACGAGGCCACGAGATGGTGCGGCAGCTTGCGGATGAACCCCACCGTGTCGGTCAGCAGCACCTTGGCATTCTCGCCGAGGTCCACCTCGCGCGTCAGCGGATCGAGTGTCGCGAACAGGCGATCCTCGACGAGGACGTCCTGCGCGCCCGTCATGCCGCGCAGGATGCTGGACTTGCCCGCGTTCGTGTAGCCGACGATCGACGCCTTGTACGAGCTTGCGCGACTCTGGCGCTGCACCGCACGGTTCTGCTGCACGTGCTGGAGCCGCTCCTTCAGGAGCTTGATGCGATGGTTGATCAGCCGTCGGTCCGTCTCGAGCTGGGTCTCACCTGGTCCGCGCACGCCGATGCCGCCTCGGAACTTCTCGAGATGGGTCCACATGCGCGTCAGACGCGGCAGCGTGTACTCGAGCTGCGCGAGCTCCACCTGCATCTTCGCCTCGCTGCTGCGCGCGCGCGTCGCGAAGATGTCGAGAATCAGCTCGGCCCGGTCGACCACGCGTGTCCCGACGATCGTCTCGACGTTGTTGCCCTGGCTCGGCGACAGCTCGTCGTCGAAGATGATGAGCGTGGCGCCCTTCTCCTGCACCATCGTCTTGAGCTCGTCGATCTTCCCCTTTCCCAGGTAGGTGCCCGGGTGCGGCCGGTCGAGCTGCTGCGTCAGGGTGCCAACCACGACCGCGCCGGCCGTGTCGGCGAGCCGCTCGAGCTCGCGAAGGTGCTCATCGAGGGAGTTGCGCCCACCTGCCCGCTTGAGCGGTGCGCCCACAATGAGGGCCCGCTCGACCGGATGCTCGACGTCGATCATGAAGCGTGAGATGGAAAGGCCTCGCTGGAATTCGGAGAGTGGAGTCGCTGACTCGCCGCACCGCGCGGCGGGAGTGACGTAATGCGCGGCGCTACTGGCGCGAGTTGCCGCCCAGCGCGTTGAAGCGCCCCGTGGACTGGTAGGGCACCGTGAAGTTGCCGATCACCGTGCCGACGGTGACGTCGCCGTTCACGCGGTATGCCACGCCGCCGGTGTTGAGCAGCTGCCGACCCGCGGCGCCGATCCCGCTGTACGAGAAGCTCACGGGGATGGAAACGGTCGACGAATCGTTCTGGTTCACCGTGAATCGACTGTCGACAGTACCCGTCGCGAAGCGCACGCTGTCACCGACGATGACGTTGTACGTCATGCGCGTCGCGTCCAGCCGATAGCCGTTCGGATTGTATACGCTCAGCTTCACGTCGAGGTTGCCCCCCGTGAGCCCGACGCCGTTGATGCGCACGTCCTGGAGATGGACGATCGGCTGCTGGAACGCCTGCCGCCCGAGGGCGCTGCACGCTGCCGTGATCGCGATCGCGGCGGTCGCCGCACCCAACATCAAACGTCGCATGACTCACTCCGTAGTTCGTGGTTCCCGCGGTGGATCGGCGTTCGCCGGCTCCTCGTCGCGATGCCGCAGCTCGTCCCACCAGGCGAGTCGTTTCGCGATCTCCTTCTCGAAGCCGAACGGCCCCGGAGAGTAGAACGTCGAGCCCGACAGCGCCTCGGGAAGGTACTCCTGCGGGATGTATGCCTCGGGAACATTGTGCGCATACTGATACCCGTCGTGATACCCTAGTTCCTTCATGAGTCGGGTAGGCGCGTTGCGCACGTGCAGCGGCACCGCCCCCGCCGGGTGGCTCCGCGCCGCCTCCAGCGCCGCGTCGAGCGCCATCTTGCTGCTGTTGCTCTTGGGCGCCGTCGCGAGGTAGATCACCATCTGCGACATCGGCAGATACCCTTCCGGCGCACCGAGCATGTGGAACGCGTCGCGCGCGGCCACTGCGAGCTTGAGCGCTTCCGGGTCCGCCAGCCCGATGTCCTCCGCCGCCATCGCGATCGAGCGGCGAAAGATCACCATCGGATCCTGCCCGCCTTCCAGCATCCGCGCCATCCAGTACAGCGCCGCCTGCGGATCGCTCCCGCGCAGCGACTTGTGGAAGGCGCTGAGGATGTTGTAAGTCTCTTCGCCACCCTTGTCGTAGCGGGCAAACCGCAGCTGCGCCGCCTCGCGCACGGCCTGCGCGGTGATCACGCCGCCAGTCCCCACGTGGTCCGCCGCCGCCTCGAGCACCGTCAGCGCGCGCCGCGCATCACCATCCGACTCGCCGGCCAGCATCGAACGCGCGTCGTCCTCCAGCGTCAGCGCCATCGAGCCTAACCCGCGCTCACCGTCCGCGAGCGCCCGCTCGATCACCGCGCCGATATCATCGGGCGAGAGCGATTGCAGCACGAATACCCGCACGCGTGACAGCAGCGCGCCATTGATCTCGAAGCTCGGATTCTCCGTCGTCGCACCGATCAGCGTGATCGTGCCCGCCTCGACGTGCGGCAGGAAGGCATCCTGCTGCGCCTTGTTGAAGCGATGGATCTCGTCGGCGAACAGGATCGTTCCGCGCCCGGTCTCCAGCCGGTCCTCCGCCTCGCGTACGATCTCGCGCACGCGCGGCACCCCCTCGGTCACGGCGCTGAAGGGGACGAACTCTCGATCGGTGTAGTTGGCGATCAGCCGCGCGAGCGTCGTCTTGCCCGTGCCCGGCGGCCCCCACAACACCATCGACGTCACAGTCCCCTTCTCGATGCTCTCGCGCAGCGGCTTGCCGGGCGAGAGGAGATGACGCTGTCCGGCGTATTCATCGAGCGTGCGCGGACGCATGCGCGCCGCGAGTGGAGCGGGCGGCGCGACCGCGGCGAACAGTGATGGCCCCGCAGTCCTTCCTCGCGCGCTGCGACGCTCGCTCATCCGCTATGCACCCGCGAGCGTACGCGCCAGGAAGTACGTGCCGGTGCCGCCGAGGAAGGCGAGCGGAAGCCGCCACCCACCGCGCGACCGGAACTCCGGCACCAGATTCGACATCCCCACGTACAGCGTCACGCCGGCTGCAAGCGCGAGCCCATGTACGCGCAGCGCGCCGATCTGCTCCGTGAGCACGACGCCCGCGATCGTCGCGACACCGAGCGCGGCGGCGGCGAGCATGGCGCGCCCCTTCCCCTGCCCGGCGGCGAGGAAGAGCGACGAGATGGCGAGCCCTTCGGGCACCTTGTGCAGGATCACGGCGGTGAACACCAGCGCACCGACCGCGCCACCGATCCCGAATCCGCTCGCCACCGCCACCCCGTCCACGAAGGTGTGCAGCAGCAGCCCGACGAGCGCCGCGACGCTCACCGCCTCGCTCACGTGATGCGTCTCCTCACCGAAGTGGAAGTGCGTCCCGATCACGTGCTGGGTCACGTGCACCGCGAGGTAGCCGCCGAGCGCCACGACCGCGGCGGTGTAGCCCCCGCGTGCCAGCGCCTCGGGCCAGAGGTCGATCATCGCCACCGACACCATGAACCCCGCCGCGAACGCCAGCATCGCGTCGAGTGCACGCGGGCTCCATCGCGAGCGACCCACGACTGCCGCGCCGCCCAGTAGGTTGGCGCTCGCTGCAGCGAGCGCGTATACCAGCTTCGTCTGAGGCAATGCGGCCTACGTCTGCTTGAGGCCGAGCCGCTCGGCGGCCGCGGCGAGCGCGTTCACGAGATCGGGCGCGGCGGGAAATGCCGCACGCTTGATCTTCCAGCTCTTGCCCCGCAGCCGTCCCAGCTCCTCGAGCCCACGTCCCTCGAGGATGTACAGCCACTTGTCGCTGCGGGAGTACACGTACAGCTCGAGGTGCTCGTTGAGTGACAGTTGATCCTCGCTCGTGTACACGCTCACCTGCGTCCCGCCGTAGCGCGCGAGCAGCAGCCGCAGCTTCGCGATCGTGTCGCGCACGTC
>JAYUTY010000043.1:0-7274 GCA_043754875.1 Gemmatimonadota bacterium | reverse complement strand
TGAGGTATTGTGCCGTCACGCGCTGCAGATCGGCTGTCGTCACGCGGTCATAGCGCGCCGCGTCCTGCTGTACGTAGTCCGGCGTGCCAGCGAAATAGTTGTACTCCGCCAGCTGATCGGATTTGCCGAGCACCGACGCGAGCCCGTCGAGGAAGCTGGTACGCCGCGTGTTGAGCGCGCGCGCCAACTCGCGGTCGGTCACTCCGTCCTTGGCGATCTTGCCGATCTCTTCGGCCACCAGCTCGGCCATCCGTGTCGGTGTCTGGCCGGGCTTTGGCGTCGCCTGGACGCGGAAGAAGCCGTCCAGCCGAGTGCTGCTGTTGAAGGCGGTGACGTCCTGCGCCACCTGCATGTCGAACACGAGCCGCTTGTAGAGACGCGAGTTCTTGTCCCCCGCCAGCACCTGCGCCAGCACGTCCAGCGGCGCGTCATCCGGCGAGAAGATCTTGCCCGTGTGCCAGCTCTCGTAGAGGCGCGGCAGCGTCACGCGATCCTCGAGCACCATGAACGTGTCGCGCGGCACGCTGAAGCTCGGCACCGCCGGACGCGGCGGCAGCTGTGGACCGCGCGGGATCCCGGAGAAATAGCGGTTCACCCAGACGAGCGCGGAGTCCCGGTTGAAGTCGCCGGCAATCACGAGCGTAGCGTTGTTCGGCGCGTAGTACGTGCGGAAGAACTGCTTCACGTCGTCCAGCGATGCGGCGCTCAGGTCGGCCATCGAGCCGATCACTTCCCAGTTGTAGGGATGGTTCGCCGGAAAGAGCGCGTGCAGGATCGTCTCGTTCGCCTTTCCATATGGAACGTTGTCGTACGACTGGCGGCGCTCGTTCTTCACGACGTCGCGCTGCAGGTCGAGCTTCGACTGGTCCATCACCGGCAGCAGCCGCCCCATCCGATCGGCATCGAGCCAGAGCGCCAGCGGCAGCGCGTTCGAGGGAAGCGCTTCGTAGTAGTTGGTCCGGTCCTGCGTCGTCGAGCCGTTGTTGTTGGCCCCCGCCGCCTCGAGCAGCTTGTCGAACTGCCCCACCGGAACGTTCTGCGACCCCATGAACATGATGTGCTCGAACAGGTGCGCGAAGCCGGTGCGGCCCGGCTTCTCGTCGCTCGAGCCCACCTTGTACCACGTGTTCACGACGACGATCGGCGTCGAGTGATCCTCGTGCAGGAGCACCTCGAGGCCGTTCGGCAGCGTCGCCTTCTCGAACTGCAGCCTGGGGACGTTTCGCGCGGTCGACGCGTTCGACGCGTTCGACGCATTCGAAGGTCCCTGCGCTCCGACCGGCGACTGGCCGGCGGCGAGCGCTATTAATGCACTTACTGCTACTAATATCCGTGTCGTCACCGGGTATTCCTCTCGAAGATGAAGGCGAACGGGGCTTTCACCGATTCACTCAATGCGTACTTCCAGCGCTCGACCGGGCTCGCCGCGATCGGGCTCGTCGGGGTCGGCGACGCGTAGGGCACCAGGCCGTGGCGCCTTGCCACGATCGTGAGCCGGAGCATGTGGAACGGATCGCTCACGAGCAGCACGTCGTTCCGGTTGCGACTCCCCATCAGCGCAGCGACGCCAGCCATCGATTCGCTCGTCGTGCGCCCCTCGGTCTCGAGCAGGATCGACGTCGCCGGGATGCCGCGCTGCACGGCGTAGCGCTGGCTCACCGCCGCCTCGCTCGTCGTATCGCCCGTCCCCATCCCTCCAGTTACGATCATCGTGGGGGCAAGGTTCCGCCGCCACAGGTCGATCGCATGGTCGAGCCGCGCTCGCAGCACGGGTGAGGGGCGCCCGACGTACTGCGCCGCGCCGAGGACGACGATGGCGCCCACGGGGCGGGCCTGGTCATTGTGCTCCCAGGAGAGGACGGCGGCGAGCGAAGCCAGCCAACCCAGGAACAGCAGCCCGCAGGAGGCGAGCGCGAGTCGCGCCGCGAGGGGGCGGGGTGAATGCATCGCCTTCAAGGTAGTCGCCGCTTGCCCAGCGGCGAAAGGCAGCGCGACGGCCGAGCGGTCACGACTCGCGCGGGCTGCCGCGAGCAGCGCGCGTCGGTGGGAGTCTGCTCGCGCCGGCGCGCGTCACCCGTCGTGGTCGTTCGGTCGCTCGAAGACGAGCGTGAGACGGTGCTCGTCCTGAGACATGCGGGCAAGCTGCCATCCGCCTCGACTGCGCTCGTTCAGCAGGTCCGTCAGCGCGTCCTCGTCGTCGCGCGCGTGACGCGACAGCCGCAGCATCACCGCCTGGTATTCTTTCATGCGCGCGAAGTTACTAGCTTCCGCCACATGGACACCACCCCCGGGTTCCCGACGTTGCGCGTCGTTTCGCACCCGCTCGTGCAGCACAAGCTCTCGCTGCTTCGGGACCGCGCCACGCCGACCAAGATCTTCAAGGAGCTGGTCGATGAGATCGCGACGCTCATCGCCTATGAGGCGACGAGTGAGCTGACGCTCGAGCCGGCACCGGTCGAGACGCCGCTCGAGCGCACCATGGGCAAGCGCGTCAGTGGGAAGAAGCTTACCCTCGTGCCGATTCTGCGCGCGGGGCTCGGCATGGTCGAAGGCGTCGCCCGTCTCGTCCCGGCTGCGCGCGTCGGTCACATCGGCCTTTACCGGGACCACGACACGCTCGAGCCGGTGGACTACTACTTCAAGGTGCCGAGCGACGCCAGCGAGCGCGACTTCTTTCTCCTGGACCCGATGCTCGCCACCGGCGGCAGCGCCGCCGCCGCGGTCGCCTCGCTCAAGCGCGCCGGGGCCACGCGCATTCGCTTCCTCTGCCTCGTCGCCGCCCCCGAAGGCGTCCAACGCCTCGCCTCGGCACATCCCGACGTGATGGTCTACTGTGCCTCGCTTGATCGCGAGCTCAACGAGCAGGGGTACATCCTGCCCGGTCTCGGCGATGCAGGCGATCGGCTGTTCGGCACACGCTGAAGGTCAGCTGAAGGTCAGCTGAAGATCGGCTGAAGGCCTACCGAAGGCGTACTCGACCGTCACCGTGGGCTGCCGGCAGCCCACGGTGACGGCGTCGCATCATCAGCCGAACCACTCGCGCGGACACTCGCGCTGCTGCTTCGCCGCGTCGATGACCCATTGCTGGGTGGCCGGGTCGGTGACCTCGAATGCCACACGACTCAACCACTGCGTCGCCTGTGCGCTGTCCCCCGCTCGCCGCCACAGCTCGCCGACCAGATAGGTGAGCACCGCGCGTTCCTCGCGCGCCACCCCGTCGAAGCTCGCGAGCGCCTCCTCGAACTTCCACGCCGCCTTCCGGCGGAAGTAGCGCTCCGCCTCCGTGTCGGCTTCATCCACACAGCACCACGCTGCGCGCAGCAGGAGGTCCGCCACGTGCCGAGCATCCAGCGCCTGCCACTCCGCAACCTTCGCAGCCGCCTCGTACTTCTCCGACCCGAGCACTGCCATGGTCGACAGCTGGGGTGCGAGCTCGTTCCACACGTGCTCGCGAAGCACGGGCGTCACGTCCGCCTCTTCCGTGAAGTCCCGTTCCGCGCCCGAATAGCCGCAACGGCTGCACATGTGGATGAGAAACGGAAGTGGCTGCGTGCCAGCCGCACGTTCATGAAAGTCCGTGCGCTTGCCGCCGAACGAGTTCGTCGAGATCACCTGCTGCGACTTGAAGCGCGTGTCGCAGATGGGACAGCGCAGTTCGATCTGCTGAAGCGTCGTCATCGTCCTACTCTCCTGCTCCCGAGGCAATCGCGAGTCTTTGCTGGAGAGACTTGGAAAGAAGCGTGCCAGTGCCGACGCTCGTGCGTGCCGGTCGTGGCGTGAGTGCGCGAGGTGATGCCGACCGCCGTGAAGCATCACACATCATGCCCGCGCATTGCCGCGCCTCGATGCTGCGTGCGTTGCCGCGCACGGCTTGACGCTCGACATGTGCATTCGTCTCTTGTTCGCCTGATCGGTCACCGCTATCATTCCGCCGTCAATGCGCCCCTCATCGGCGCGTCCGTCCGTGCGGCGGATCCCGCTGCGTCCCTCTGCAGGTGGCTGCCCGGCCGAATGCTGATCAACCTGCTGCCTGATTTCTTCGCTGTTCTCAACAGCACCGATCGCATCGCCGCGTACCAGCGGTACTTCGAAGCCCACCGCAGGATTCTCGAGCCCTACTGGCAGAACTACGTCGTCGATCCCGACGGCCCGCACTTCAGCGACGTCGTTCGCGCCACTGCCTTTGCCGATCGAACGGACCTGCGCCAGATGCTCGAGCGCACCGACGTCGTCACCCTCGCCCGTACGGCGGAGCAGCGCTGCGCCGTCCTGCTCGAGCAGGACGTGGACGTCGATGTAGTGCTCATGATCGGCGTCGGGGCGGCCAATGCGGGTGAGCTGGTCGTCAATGGACGCGGCATCGCCTTCGCCTGCCTCGAGCACTTCACCTCCGTCGTCAACGCGGACACCCAGGGACTCGGCCTCGACCCGGAGCTCATCCCGCTCTGGCTCGCCCATGAGATCGCCCACGCCGTTCGTTACACATCCCCCAGCAGCCGCAGCGAGATGCATCAGCTGATCGACGCCGCCGACGGCTACTACTCGTATTGGGACACCGGGCGCGAGGTGCCGCTCCGCGAGCTGCTCGTGAATGAGGGATTGGCAGTCCATGCGTCGCAGGCGATCAGCCCTGGTCATGCAGCGTGGGAGTACTTCGGCTTCGGGCGGCGGCAGTACGCACGGGTCCGTGAGCTCGAAGGTGTTGTGTCACGTGCCGTCGTGCAGGACCTGGATCGCGCAGGGTTGGGCCTTCGGTTGCGCTATCTCTCCGGCGGAATGAGCGACGAGGCGCGGACCGTTGATCGCTATGTTCTCCCGGAGCGCAGCGGCTACTTCCTTGGTGCGCGGATGGTGGAGGCGGCGGTCGCCCAGCACGGGCTCGCCTGGGCCGTACGGGCAAGCTCGAGCGAGCTCGGCGCCCTGGCGCACGTGGCTGCCGCCACGGCGTAGCACTCCTTCGTAGCACTCCGCGGCGCGACTGTGTAGCGTCACGGCAGTAGCCAACGAGCTTTCGGATTGGCGCTTCTGCTACTTCCCGACGCAGAAGCGCAGAAAGACTGCGTCGAGCACGTCGTCCACCTGCACGGCACCGATCAGCTCGCCCAGCGCCTCGGCCGCGGCGCGCACGTGGATCGCGGCCACGCTCGCCGGCAGCGCGTCTTCCCCCCACGCGGTGCAGAATCCCGCCAGCTCTTCCTCAGCCGTTGTCACTGCAGCACGATGCCGGGCCCGCGTGAGCACGGGTGCGTCGAGCTCGACGGCACCATGCTTCTCTGTGAGCCTCGTTTCGATCGCGAGCAGGAGCGTGCGCAGCCCTGCCCCCGTCCGCGCGCTGACCTCGACGATATCGTCACCTTCATAACTTTGTTCTACTGAGCCGGTCGTGGGGAGATCTGACTTGGTGCGCACCGCGATCAACCGCGCGGTTGTGCGGCCGCGCAGCGCCTCATCCACGGCTTGGTGCGACGCTTCGGAGTCCCAACACGCCAGCACCACCGCCGCGCGCGCGAGGTAGCGCGTCGACACGTCGATCCCGAGTTGCTCTACCTGGTCGCTCGTCTCGCGAAGCCCGGCCGTATCGACCAGCCGCAGCGGCCAGCCAGGAAGGTCCAGTACCGCCTCGATCGCGTCGCGCGTGGTGCCTGGCACGTCCGTGACGATCGCGCGTGCCTCGCCGAGCAATGCGTTGAACAGGGAGGACTTTCCCACGTTCGGCGCGCCGGCGAGCACCACGAGCGCCCCGTCGTGCACCAGCGTCCCGGCCTCACCGGTTGCGAGCAATGAGCGCGTGGCGATCAGCAGTTCATCCGCCGCCGCGGCGATTCGCTCGCGGGGAATCGGACCGTCGTCTTCCTCGGGAAAATCGATGTCGTACGCGAGCAGCGCCTCCAGCGTCAGCACGCGCTCGCGGAGCGCCGACACCCGGCGCGACAGTCCACCGTCGAGCTGTCGGAGCGCGACGCGATGGGCGGCGCTGCTGCGCGCGGCGATCAGGTCGCCCACCGCCTCCGCCTGCAGGATGTCGAGCTTTCCGTTGAGGACTGCGCGCCGCGTGAACTCGCCCGGCTGTGCCTCGCGTGCACCCGCGGATATTGCGGCGGCGAGCACCATCGACGGCACGATCGATCCGCCGTGCGTGCTGATCTCGAGTAGGTCTTCGCCCGTGAACGAGTGGGGCGCTGCGTAGAGCGTGGCGATCGCGTCGTCGATCGTCGATCCCGCGGCGTCTCGGACGCGGCAGCGCGTCGCGCGTCGCACGACCTGCGGCTCGGGCTCGAGCAGTGATCGTGCAATCATGCGCACCTGCGGCCCGCTCAGCCGCACGATGGCGAGCGCCCCTCGGCCGGCGGGCGTCGCGATTGCCGCGATCGTACGTCCGTCGCTCGTGAGGCTCCCCCCCGGCACCTCGTGGCTCGGGAGCGCCTCGGCGCCTCCGTGCGTCATGGCGCGCCGAGTACCGGCACGTCGAGCGCGGAGCCTGGCTCGAGCACGTGGACGTGCTCGCGACCGGCATACTGCTCCAGGCGCGCGCGTAGGCGGTTGATCGCATCGTACGCGCTTGCCGTCACGTGGCGAAACGTACCCCAATGGTATGGGATCATCTTGCGCGCCCTGAGCGTCTCGAACAGCGCAAGCGCGTCATCACCGGTGAGATGCCCACGCCGAAACCCCGGCTTCCACGCGGGTGCCCAACCGATTGGCAGCAGCGCGACGTCCAGCTCGCGCCCCGATGCCCAGAGTCGCTGCGCAACGAGATCGTGCGTCGTGCTCGTCAGCGCCGTGTCGCCGGCAAAGAAGACGCTCTCAATGCTGGTGGACAGCAGGTACATGTTCGCCGCGCTGCGCCAGCGGTCGAACCCGTAGCGGTTGCCACGGTGCGTCGCGAGCGCCGCGTGCAGTGTCAGCGCACCGCCGGGAAGGGTGACGCTCTCGCCGGGATCGATCGGCACGGCGTGCGCGTATCCCTGCTTCTGGAGCCAGCGCGCCACGGGCGACGGCGCATAGAGTGGGATGTCCTGCGGCAGCCGATCCAGCGACTTGAACGAGAGATGATCCGCGTGCGCGTGCGTCAGCAGCAGGGCGTCCAGCTTGGGGAGCGCCTCCAACGCGATGCCCGGCGCAGTCACCCTCGGCAGGATCCTGCCGAGCGACGCGTCGAAGTTGGGGTCGGTGAGGATCCGCGCGCCGGCAATCTCGAGCAGCAGCGTCGCGTGTCCGATGTAGGTGATCTGCATACCCCTCCTCGAGCATGGGGCGCGCCGGCAACTTGCCGG
>JAYUTY010000042.1:0-2456 GCA_043754875.1 Gemmatimonadota bacterium | reverse complement strand
TCGGTCACGCGCATGGATCCGAGCTGCGCGGCGATCCCCGAACCCACTCGGCCCGCGACCATCAGGCCGGCGAGCACGGGGCCGAGCTCGCGGATCATCGAGGCGGAGACGAGCCGGCCGATGTACATCGTGGCGCCGAACGTCTGCAGCTGCACGGAGCTCTGGAGGGCGAGCACCATCCCGGTGAAGAAGCCGGTCAGCAGCACGATGCCGAGCGACTTGACTCCGATCTCGTCCATCTGCTGCACCCAGTCCTGGGCGTAGAATGGACGGACGAAGATGAAGCCAATGGCCCGGCCGGCCAGGGCGAAATAGCTCTGGACGGACTGGAGCTTGGCCTTCGAGGACTCGACGAGTCGGGAGGTCAGCGCAGGCAATCGGGGACGGATGGGCGTCTGTGGTGGTGCTCGGGCGCGATATCTAGGCAAAGGGTATGCCGGGCGCGGCCGTTGGGTTGCTCCCCATGACTCGGCTCTCTAGGTTGCCGCGCATGACAGCGACGATGGACCGACACCGGGTCAGTGCCCTGCTGCAGGCGGCCAGCGGCCGGCGAATCGCCGTGATCGGCGATGCCATGCTGGACGTCTACCTGAGCGGAGACGTCGACCGCATCTCGCCGGAAGCCCCCGTGCCGGTCGTCCGGGTCCGGCACCGAAAGCTGGCCCTCGGGGGTGCGGCCAACGTTGCCCAGAACGTGGCGGCGATCGGCGCGAGGTGCGATCTCGTGGCGGCCGTGGGGCCGGACAGTGCCGGGACCGAGCTGCGCGGGATGCTGCGCATGAACTGCAACTCCGACGACGCCATGGTGGTGGTGAAGCGGTGCACGACGCAGAAGACGCGCATTCTCGCCCGCTCGCAGCAACTCGTTCGCGTGGACGAGGAGGAGGACGCCGACCTGTCGGGCAGCGAGGTGGAGGCGGTGCTCGACCGCGTGCGTCGGACGATTGCGGTGGCTGATGCCGTCGTGCTCGAGGACTACAACAAGGGGGTTCTTCCCGTCGCGGTGATCACGGAAGTGCTGCGCCTCGCCGGGGAGCGGAGCCTTCCCGTCGTCGTCGATCCGAAGTACAAGAACTTCTTCGCCTATCGCGGCGCGACGATCTTCAAGCCGAACCGCCGAGAGCTGGAAGCGGCGCTCGGCGCTGCGGTGGATCTCGACCATCCCGAGACGATGCCGCTCACCCTCGAGCGGCTGGGCGTGGAGCACATCCTGCTCACCCTGGGCGATCAGGGCATGGTGCTCTTCTCGGAGCACGGGGAGGTCGTGCGCGTGCCGACCGTGGCGCGCGAGGTGTACGACGTCGTCGGCGCGGGCGACACGGTCACCGCATATCTCGCGACCATCCTCGCTGCCGGGGGGACACCCGCTGAAGCTGCGGTGATCGCCAATGTCGCCGCCGGCATCGAAGTCGGAAAGCTCGGCGCTGCGTCGGTCTCCCCGGTCGAGCTGCTGGAGTACATGGAGGCGCATCGTCTGCACGACTGACGATCACGACCGATCGACGCGAGCGCTCGGTCAGACGTACGTGACGTCGGACGGCACGGCGGTCTCGTACGACGGAATGATGAACTGCCTGACGAACTTCGTGTGCGCGGGCGAGAATCGACGCATGAGGATCGCCGCCGGCTTTCCGTAGGCCAGCGCGATGTGCGCGACGGCGGTGTCGAACGAGAGCGTCGATCGGATCTCCGGCCGGCCGATCAGTGCGAACAGTCCCACGACGTCCGTCTGGCCGCGCACGTCGAGATGGTCGAACGGGAGTGCAGCCGGCGCGCGCTTCCGCTCGCCCTCGCTCCCGACACGCACGATGGAATAGCCGTCGCGCTGCCGCGACGCCGCCATCGTCCACAGCCGGTCGACGTCCTTCGACGAGATCCTGAATGCACCGGAGTCGACGGCGTCGTTGAACGCGATCCACCGTCCTGGCCGCCCGCTCAGGATGGTGGAGTCCGCGGGCGGAAGGTAGGGCCGCCCATCGAGCGACGTGGGAGCGGGGGTCAGACCCAGCAGCTCGATCACACACTCCGCCAGGTGCGTGCTGACGGGACGACGGATGCGATGATCGGTCGTGTTGAGGTAGACGAAGCGCCGACGACGCTCCTGTGCTGGGATGAAGTCGTACATCCAGGTGGGAGCGAGTCGCAGTTCCTGGCGCAGCACCACGTCCGGCGTCACGATCTCGTAGCCCGCGGCCGCGAAGTACTGCCGCATCGAAGGCGTTGGAGCGACGACGACCGGGATTCCGCGGTCTCGGCACGCACGAATCGTCGGCTCCAGAAAGAGCTGGTCACCAATGTGGACATGCAACGGATTCGACATGTCGATGCCGACCGACGCCGGAACGCGCGTCAGCTGTGAAAAGTCGGCGACGCCGGGCCAACGCCGATGCATGCGCATCAGCGTCTGGTTCCGGAGGAACATGATGCCTTTCTCGAACAGGTACATTTACATCCGT
>JAYUTY010000041.1:0-7301 GCA_043754875.1 Gemmatimonadota bacterium | reverse complement strand
TCGTTCACCTGACCACGATGAACGCATCGTGACGCGAGTCAGCTCAGGTCGCCGACTGCCGGCGAAGCTGCGCGTTCAGCTCTTTCCGACGGTCGGTGATCGACGCGTTCTTCTTGAGATCCGACACGTACATCTGCAGCCACTGCTGACGGAGCTGCTGAAGCCGGCGGTCGCGCAGCGCCTTCTTCTGCCCTTCGAACGGCTGCCGGTCGCTCGGGTGCCGCGCGTCGGTGCGCACGACGTAGACGCCGTCCGCCTGCCGGATGGGCGCGCTCACCGTGTTCAACGGCTGCACGAACGCAGCGCCGATCGCCTCGCCCAGGCTGCCGAACTCCTTGATGGCTCCCGAGCGCGTCGTCATTCCCGTCTTGATGACCGGCAGCTTGGCCGCGGCGGCCGCGCTCTCGAACGATCCGCTCTGTGCCGCCGTTGCCAGCGCCCTCGCCGCGGGGATCGAGCGCTCGATGGCCCGGTCCTGCGCAACGCGCTGGCGCACCGCGCCCTTCACTGCGTCGAACGACTTGCCGCGCTCGGCGATGCTGTCCAGTCGTGCGAGATAATAGCCGTCCTCGGCATCGAACAGCGTGCTCGTCTCGCCGACCTTCGCTCCGCCGAAGGCCCAGGCGCTGACGCTCGGGACGAGCTGGCCATTGTACTGGGCGGGCTCTCCCTCGATCGCCTGCACCTTGAACGGCTTGAGGCCGAGCGCTGTGGCCGCCTCGTCGAACTTCCGGGGCTGATCGCTTTCCGCGGCCAGCTTCGCCAGTCGGTCGGCTTCGCGATCGATCCGCGCGGCCGACGAATCGCTCGGCTGCAGGCGTAGCAGGATGTGCCGCAGCGCGAGCGTGTCTCCCTTCCGGGAATCCATCTTGATCAGGTGGTAGCCGAACGGCGTCAGCACCGGTCCGGACAGCTCACCGGCACTCAGCGCGTACGCGGCCTTCTCGAAGTCGGGCACGAAGCGGCCCTTCACTCCGGAGCCGAGATCGCCCCCCTGCGCCGCCGAGGCGGAGTCCTGTGACTCGCGCTTGGCGACGTCCTCGAACTTCGCACCCTTCGCGATCTCGTCGCGCAGCGCGACGATGCGGTTGCGCACGGCGACGCTGTCGGCGGCCGTCACGAGGCGAGGGATGTACAGAACGCTGACCGAAGCATGTGCCGGTCGATCGAACTCGGTCTTGTGCGCGTCGTAATAGCTGCGCAGATCAGAGTCGGCAATCGTGGAATCGGCCGTCGAGGGCGCAGGCTTGAAGGCGACGAAGCTGATCGATGCGCTGTCGTTCGCATCCTGCCACGCGCGCCACAGCTCCGCGTCGGTGACATAGAGGCCGCTCGTGACCTGCTCGAACAGCTTCTCCTTCGGCACCTCGGTGCGGTAGTACTGCTCCAGGGCGACGAGGAGTCCGGACTGCCGGGCCTGGCCGCTGGCGAGCAGGCGTTGATACTTGGTCTGGTCGAAGCGCCCCTCCGTCTGCAGGTCGGGCGCGTTGCGCACCCAGGGGGGCGGAGCGAAGCGGGCGTAGTCCTTGAGCTCATCGTCGGAGACGAGAATACCCCGCTTGGAGTACTCCTGCTGGAGCAGGATCTCGGCGACCATCTCGTCGAAGGCCTGGCCCTCCACGCGGCGCTGCTCGTCCTGCGTGAGCGAGCGTCCGGACTGCTGCTGCTCCTGCTGGAGCAGCTGCGCCGAGCGGCGCTGCCAGTCGGTATAGAGGATGTCCTTGCCATTGACCGTGGCCACCGCGGTCGTGGGGGTCACGGGAGTGCTCCCGATCAGGCCGGACGTCTGGAAGAGTAGAAAACCGCCAATGAACGCGACCGCCAGGATCCAAAAGACCCACTTGGCGGAGCTCCGCATTGTTTGGAGCACGAGGCAGGACTCCTAAAGAGCTGCTGGAAAAACAGGAGGGGGAAGCAGCAAAAGCTACCCCACGATAGCGGCTAAAATCAAGTGACGATGGCACTTCTGATTGACTTGTCCCGGGGGTAGGATATCTTGATCCGCTCTCTCCCCCCGCCTGCGCGACGCCCCTGAGGTACTGATGGCCAGCTCCGCCCGCATCGACGAGTTGAAGAAGAAATTCGACGAGAACCCGCGTCGTTATTTCGCTCCGCTGGCAAACGAGTTCCGCAAGGCCGGAGACGTGAGCCAGGCGATTCTCATCTGCGAGGAGTTCCTCCCGGCCCAGCCGGGCCACATGAGCGGGCACATCGTCTACGGGCAGGCGCTCTACGAGTCCAACCGCCTCGACGAGGCGCGCGCGACCTTCGAGACGGCGCTGGATCTCGACCCCGAGAACGTGATCGCCCTCCGGCACCTCGGCGACATCGCGAGCACCCAGGGGGACTCCGGCGCGGCAAAGGTCTGGTACTGGCGCGTGCTCGACGCCGACCCGCGCAATGAGGAGATCCAGGCGCTCATCGCGAGTCTGCCCGCGGAGCAGGGGATCGAGCCGACAACGGCATCGGCCGCGCCGCGAGAGCCGTTCCGCGAGTCGCACCCCGCGCCTGTGGCACCGGCGCCTGGTCTGCACACGCCGGCCGAGTCGATGCGCGCGCAGCCGAGCACCGCCTTCGAGATGGACGCCCCCTCCTACGCTCCCTCGAACGGAGGAAACCAGCACCCCGAGCTGCTCGACCTCACCCTCGAGGACACGCCGGCGGAGCCGAGCAACGCCTTGGGGACGGAGGAGCCGGCGAGGGAAGTGACCGCGGCCGAGCTGGACGCCGCGACATCGCTTCACGTGCCACTGAGTGAGTTCTCCCTCGAGGGGATGGAAAGCGAGTCCGAGACGGACTCGCTGATGCCGGCAATCACCGCTGCGCCGGAAGGATTGGAATCAGTGGAGTTCGTTCCGCCGGAGAGTGCGACGGGCGACTCGCTGGAGCTCGACGAGTCGTTCGAGGCCGGCATTGATTCGTTCGCGGTGCCACCCGTGCGCTACGGATCGCTGCCGGGACTCGAAAGCTCGGGCTCCGAGCAGAATGCACATGGCCAGTCCTCGACTGATGCGACGCCGCTGGACATCGAGGGCGGGCTGATTCCCGAGCGCGACGAGCCGTTCGCGATCGACGATCCGTCGGCGTATGACGCGAGTGATCCCGCAGCATGGGCGCCGGTCTCGGACGCGCCGATCGAGTTGCCGCCATCGGTGATCGCCGCCGAGGCGGAGCTGATCGAGCGCGGCGAGTCGCCCGGACCGGCGGACTTCGTCGACCCGTCGCTGGATGAGCGCCAGCCGGATGAGCGGGAGCAGCTCACCCCATCGTTCGACGAGCGGGCTGTCTCATTCGAGGAGATCACGCGCGATGATCGCGCGGCAAACGCGCCGGTCCATGACGACGTGATGATCGATCCGAACGCGGCGATGAATGACGACGCGGCGATCAACGAGGACGCGACGATCGATCCGGACGTCTCGGCGTTCCCCGAGTGGGAAGCCGCGCTCGCCGCTGCCGAGCCGGCGCCGGTGCAGGAAGGTGCTCCGGCGCCGGTGGAGCAACATGAGGCGCAGGGGACAGCGGCGAGCCTGGACGAGGAGGAGTACGACGACGGCACGAGCCTGCTCGCTCGACGCCCATTCGTCACGGAGACGATGGCGGAGCTATATGTGAAGCAGGGATTCCGCGAGGAGGCGCTGTCGGTCTACCGCCAACTTCTCGATGCGTCGCCAGACGACGAGCGGCTGCGCGCTCGAGTCGCGGATCTCGAGACCGTCCCGACCGCGACGACCGACAACGGACCGAATGTGCGTGACTTCTTCGCGCGGCTGGCGTCGCGCGTGCCAGGCGCGGGTGAAGTTGCCGAGACGCCGCCATCAAACGACGACTTCGCGGCGGATGACGACGTCTCAGCCGACGAGCAGTTTGCGTCGTTCGATCAGCTCGCAACGAACGATCAGTTCGCATCGAACGACGACTTCGCCTCGTTCGATGCGATAGAGGCACCGACGACCGGGGTGGCACAAGAGACTCAGGCGCTTGAAAGCGCGAGCGGCTCGATCGACGCTCTGTTCGGCTCCGACACGCGCGCCGATGCCACGGACTCGACCTCGAGCGCGTTGGCGGAGGCGTTCGCGCCTGAATCGAACGTGCCGCCGCTCTCCGGCCGACCCGCGCGCGCCGCGACGGGCGAGCTGTCGCTCGAGAGCGTCTTCCGCGACGGCGCGCAGGGTGGCGCCCGCCGCTCGCAGAGCTTCTCGTTCGACCAGTTCTTCGCCGAGGGCGCCGTCGCCAACTCCGAGAGCGCCGCGCGTCCCACACCACGCCAGGCACCCGAGATTCCGCCGCCGGGCGAGCCTGCCGAGCGTGGCGCAGATGACATCGAGCAGTTCAACGCGTGGCTCCAGAGCCTGAAGCAGCGGTGAGGATCGCCCTGCTGAATGGGCCGAACCTCAACCTGCTGGGACTTCGCGAGCCCGCCCTCTACGGTCGCACGACACTGCCCGAGGTGGAGGCGCGTCTCGCGGCAGTCGCACTCGAGCTCGGGGCCGAGCTCGAGTGCAGCCAGCACAATGGCGAGGGCGAGCTCGTCACGGCGGTGCACGCGATGCGCGGCCGCGCGCATGGCGCGGTCGTGAACGCAGGCGCGTACTCGCACACGAGCCTCGCACTGCGCGATGCACTCGCTGGCGTCGCAATTCCGTTCGTCGAGGTTCACGTGACGAACGTCTACGCGCGGGAGCCCGAGCGGCGCCACAGCATGCTCGCTCAGGCGGCAGTGGGGGTGATCGTCGGGCTCGGCGTGCTGGGCTACGAGCTCGCGCTGCGCGGCATCGTGGCCACACTGCGGGCGCGCGAGACCGCCGCGTGAGCGACGTGCGGCAACTCCGGCTCGCGGCGCTCGTCGATGGGCTCACTGCCGCCCACCTGGACGGCCTGCTCCTCACTGGCCTGTCCAACATCCGGTATCTCACCGGCTTCTCGGGCTCCAGCGCGCTGCTCGTCGTCACGCCGCGAGACGTGCTGCTCATCACCGACTTCCGGTATCAGACGCAGGTGGCCGAGGAGGTGGGCTCCGTCGCCCGTATCTCGATCGAGTCGTCGAGCCTCTGGACGGGGCTCTGGCAGCACCTTGCGTCGATGCAGGCGGTAAAGGTGCTCGGCTTCGAGACGGCCCACATCCAGCATCGGGACTTCCAGCGTCTCGTCGAGGCGGGGGCGCGGTGGCAGTGGCGCCCGACCGTGGATCTCGTGGAGACGCTCCGCGAGCAGAAGGATGCCGGAGAGATCGGGCTCATCCGCAACGCTGCCGACGTCGCGACGCGAGCACTCGCCCGCACGCTGCCACGGATCGCCGTCGGGATGAGCGAGCTCGCGGTGGCAGGGGTGCTCGAGAAGGCGCTCCGGGACGAGGGGAGCGAGGGCTTCCCCTTTCCGTCGATCGTCGCGAGCGGTCCACGCTCGGCGCTGCCGCACGCGCGGTCGTCGACGCGACTGCTGGAGGCCGGCGACTTCCTCCTGATGGATTTCGGCGCGGAGGTCGGCGGCTACTGTTCCGACGTGACGCGCACCGTCGTGGTCGGCCGGGCCAGCGAGGAGCAGCGGGCCGTCTACGAGGTGGTCCGCGGGGCGAACGAGCGCGCGTCGGCCGGGGTGAGGGCGGGAATGAGCGGACGGGATGCCGATGCCATCGCCCGACAGTACATTGACCGGGCCGGTTTCGGTGAGCTGTTCGGCCACAGCCTCGGGCACGGGATCGGGCTCGAGGTGCATGAGGCGCCGCGGCTGGCGCGCACGTCGGAAGGCGCCCTCGTGGAGGGAGCGGTGGTGACGATCGAACCCGGGATCTATCGGCCGGGCTGGGGCGGAGTGCGCATCGAGGACGATGTGGTGCTCGAACCGAACGGACCGACTATCCTCACGCAATTTCCTCGCGAGCTCATGGAGCTCAGCTGATGCCACGCGACGACTCGCGGCGCGACATACCCATCGGGACTATGATCGACCTACGCTACGTCAAGAAGCTCATCGACATCCTCGACGAATCGACGGTGGACTCCATCGAGATCTCGTCCGACAAGGGGATGAAGATCCGCATCTCCAAGAGTCCGACTGGCCGCGGCGCCATGCAGGTGGCGGCGCAGCCCGCTCTGGCGCCGCTGCTGCCGGCTCCGGCTGCACTTGGTGCGGGTCAGCCCACGCCGGCCGCGGGAATGGCGGCGATCGAGGAGGAGCCGAAGCCGGCGCCCAAGCCGGCAGGGGCGGAGGTGAAGTCACCGATGGTCGGCACCTACTACGGCGCGCCGGAGCCTGGCGCGAAGCCCTACGTCACCATCGGCACGCGCGTGTCGAAGGGGCAGACGCTCTGCATCATCGAGGCGATGAAGATCATGAACGAGATCGAGAGCGAGGTCTCCGGCGTGGTGACGGAGGTGCTCGCGTCCGACGCGCAGCCCGTCGAGTACGGGCAGCCGCTCTTCCGAATCGACTCGAATGGCTGAGGCAACGCCGACGACCGCGATGCCCGCGGCCGGCGTCACGCTGCCGGAAGGCAGCGTGTTCAACTTCAAGGCCGTGCTGCAGCAGCTCGTGCAGCGCGGCGCGTCCGACCTGCATCTCAAGGTCGGTCGTCCGCCGACACTTCGCGTGGACGGCGAGCTGGCGCCGCTCGACCAGCCCGCGCTTCGCCCCGAAGATCTCAAGCTGCTGGCCGAGCAGTTGATGACGCCCCGCCAGGTGAAGGAGTTCACCGAGAACAAGGAGTGCGACTTCGCGATCGGCGTGCCGGGGATCGGGCGCTTCCGCTGCAACGTCTACCAGCAGCGCGGGTCGCTCTGCTACGCGATGCGCGCCATTCCATACCAGGCGAAGACGCTCGCCGAGCTGAACCTGCCGACGGTGCTGGAGCAGATTGCGCTCATGCCGCGTGGACTCGTGCTCGTCACGGGAATCACGGGCTCGGGCAAGAGCACCGCGCTCGCGGCGATGATGCAGCACCTGAACGAGAAGCGCCACGCGAACGTGATCACGATCGAGGATCCGATCGAGTTCCTGCATCGCGACATCAACTGCCACATCAACCAGCGCGAGGTCGGCACCGATACGGCGACCTTCGGGCAGGCGCTGCGTCGCGTGATGCGGCAGGACCCGGACGTCATCCTGATCGGTGAGATCCGCGATCACGAGACGCTCGACACCGCGCTCAAGGCGGCCGACACCGGGCACCTCGTCCTGAGCACGCTGCACACGACCGACGCGACGCAGACGATCAACCGCGTGCTCTCCTTCTACCCGCCGCATCAGCAGGCCGAGGTGCGCTTCTCCCTGGCGAGCGCGCTGCAGGCGGTGGTGTCGCTGCG
>JAYUTY010000040.1:0-20490 GCA_043754875.1 Gemmatimonadota bacterium | reverse complement strand
CCACGATCTCGGGCGCCTTCATTCCCGGGGCGCTGCCCACCGCGTCGGCAGCCTGCTCCATGTTCTTGGACGCCTGCTGGAGCGGGCGAATGATCTTGCGCAGCTTGCCCTGCGCGCGCGCGAAGCTCTGCGGCGCGGTCACGGCCCAGCGCTGTGCCGGGCCGGCAAGCTGATAGATCCCGCCGCCCACCGCGCCAATCGCCAGGAGCACGACGATCGCGGCGCCGAGCGGCGCCTTGATGTGGAAGCGCGCCATCCGGCGGATCAACGGGCTGAGAAGAAAGTTCAGCAGTAGCGCGAAGATGATCGGGACGAGGAACTCGCGCGCGACGTAGAGCGTGTAGAGCACGGCGAGCGTCGTAAGGACGGTCGCCTCGATCGATCGGGTGCGCGGCTGCTGGATCGCCGCGCTGGTCTGATCGAGACTTGGCGTCTCCGCTCCCGGCCCGGCCGGCCTGGCCGTCGCGCCTATGTCGATCTGGGGTGCGAGCGCCGAGTCGGGTGAGGCCGCGGCCCGCGCGGCAATGTCGTCGGCGAGGCCGGGTTTCGAGGGGGAGGTCATGAGGATAGGAGATGCACTATGCTTGCCGACCGGATCGAACGGGTCTCTGGAGGGGTGTCCGCTGCTTCGGCTGCTGCTTGAAACAGCTGAAAACAGCTGAAAACAGCTGGAAACAGCGTTTACCGCGGAGGACGCGGAGGGGCAGAGGAAAAGCGCAGAGGACAGCCACCGATGGATGAAAGGGAGAGATCCGTGACCAGAGCTTGCCTGTTTTTTTGAGTTGCGGAGCCGATCATTCTGCACCGGCTCACGACACCGCACCCGGCAACCCATTCAAGCGCAGTCCTCCGCGTTTTTCCTCTGCCCCTCCGCGTCCTCCGCGGTGAAGGTGGTCGAGCCCGGCGAGCCACTACTTCCTATGGCGTCGCGCTCCCGAAGTAGATCTCAAGGTTGGTCGGCAGCACACCGTACGTCTGCCCTGGCCCGGTCCAGCTCATCGCGGCGCCCGTGGACAGCGAGACGATCCCCGTATAATCACCGAGGAAGGGCCGCACTCCCGACCCGGAGGGCACCCCGTATGCGGACGGATCGAAGCCGCTCGATGTGACGCGCTTCGTCGTCCACGTCGTGCCGCCGTCCGAGCTCGACGCGTAGCTCACGTCCACCAGCGCGTTCTTCGTCCAGCTGCGATCGTAGAACATCGCGTCCAGCCGCCCGGTCGTCTGCTCCACGCTCAACTCGACGTTCAGCCGATCGCCATTCATGGTGGAGGCGATGATCGTTGGCGCGCTCCACTTCGTCAGGTCGTGTGCGTCGGCATACGTGAGGAACCCCTGCGCGCGACCGTTCACGATGTCCGTGTAGGCGACGTACAGGCGTTGGCGCACGGGGTCGAACGCTGGTGCGGGGTACGAGCCCGGGCCGCGAAACGGTGTGCCGCTGATGTTGAAGCAGTAGGGAGGAAAGAGGCAGACGGGATTCTGGAACGTCGCGATCGGCGCCGGCGCCGTCCATGACGCACCGTAGTCGCGCGACATGCTGGCGAACATCGCCGTGCCCTTACCGCCCTGGATCGAGTTGTCGAAGGTGAGGTAGGCGACGCCCGGCGACTTCGGGTCGGAGACGATGCGCTGATCCTGATCGCTGCGCACCGAGCCCGACGTGACCTTGTGCGCGAACGAGAACGAGCGGCCGCCATCTACCGACGTGGCCACGTACACCGGCGAGTGCGAGCCCTGGCCGTTGAACTGTGCCCAGGTCACGTAGATCGTGCCGTCCGCCGCCACGTGCAGCTGCTCGTGGTCGGGAAACTGGCCGGTCGAACCCTTCGAGATGCCGTTCCCCTGCCAGACGGCCACCTGCGCGAGCGGCTCCGCGCTGCCGCCCTTCAGCCAGGTGCGCCCGCCGTCGGTTGAGCGGCTGATGAGCAGCGCCACATTGTACGGCGAGGCCGCCTGGTAGCCGAAGCATGCGAAGTACGCAGTGCCATCGGGGCCAAAAGCGACGGCCGGATCGCCACCGTAGTCGTAGCGGCCAGTCCCCGCGACGGCCGGGTCGTTCGTGTACTTCGTCACTCCTGGCAGGAAGCCGTTCGGCAGCGTCGACGTCCAGCTCTTCCCGCCGTCCACCGACGCGTTGACCGCGCAGCCATCGTTGTAGTTCCAGTCGTTGGCGCCCACGATGAGATTCTTCGCGTTGCGCGGGTTCACCGCGAGCGGCGTCTCGTTCTGGGCGGTGGTGTCGTTCGACACGTTCACGACGAACGTGCCGCCAGCACTTCCGCCACCTCCCCCTCCCATGGAGCGAACGGGTGCGGTGGGCGCGAGCGGCGCCTCCTCAGGAACAGATGGCCGCTCGCACGCGGCGGCAGCGAGGACGACGAGCAGGGTGGACAGAACGCGATGCTGCATGGTGGCACTCCGATGGTGGGAAGCATGACGGCGCGTCGTCGCGCTGACCGATCTTCCGACGCGGTCACGATGCTGTCAAGCAGACCTCACCTCTCGAACGGACCGACGCGCTAGTTGCGCCCCGCCATCGACGGCCAGAGCTCCTGGAGCGTGCCTTTCGGGCCTTCGCACAGGAAGACGACCGCATCGCGCTCCTCCGGGACGAGCCAGCGCTGGGCATCCGTTCGCACGCGCTCAACGATCCGCACCTGGGCGAAGAGCTGGCGCAGTTCGGGCTCGTGCGACGCTCCGGTGAGCACGAGCGTGGGGTCGCCCGTCCGTTCGCCCGGTCCGAAGAACCAGAAGCTCCCCGTTGGGCTCACCACAGCGGGAAGCCCCGCACCCAGCCCATAGAAATCCAGGCCGCCGGCCTCACCATAGTTGCCGCTCACGAGGGCGACACGTTGCTGCACATCCCGCGGCAGCGCGTCGAATGCTCGCGAGACGGCCTCCGTCTGTTCGCGCCAGCCGAGCATGTCGGCGTAGTCCTGCGGTAGCTCGCCAATCGCGCCGGTGTTCGTCTCGACCGACGACCGGGGGCCGGCCCGCGCGGCGAACTGCGCCATCCTGTCCGGCGGCAAAATCGGGAGTCCGAACGGCAGCGTCACGATCCCGTACAGCGCGATGGCGACCGTGAGCCACAAGAGCGCCCGTCGGGGCCATGGCACGCGGGCAGACCTGACGGCGCGCTCTCGCGACGGAGCCATCGCCGCTGCCCCCGCCGCGAACAGCGCCGGGTAGACCGGTCCGATGTAGTACGCCTTGCCGTGGAGCAGCATCAACAGCATGAACGACGTCACGCATGCCAGTCCGACGGACTGGTATGGGCGGAGACGCGTCGCGAACAGCAGCGCGCCGGCTCCGATGCAGGCCAGCGCCACCGCGGGGCCGAGCAGGAGCTGGCCGACGATGAACTGCGCGGCGCTCATGCGCTGGAGCTGACTCCCCTGCAAGTCGTGCATCTGCCCGAGCACCGGATAGCCGAGGGTGATCTGCCCGACGACGCTCGGACTGCCGATCAGCAGCGCGACGAGGAGTGCGATCCACGGCCACCGTGTCAGCAGCGCGCGTCGCAGCGGTGACGCGGCGATCGCCGCGACGACCCCGATGCCGCAGAAGACGATACTGAACTTGGTGAGCAGTCCGAGTCCGAGCGCGACGCCGAGCGCGATCCACCACTGGTGCTGCACGCGACCGTGTGCGGGGTCCTGGGCGCGGTACCGGGCGCGCGCGTCGGGGAGCGTGGCCGAGATCCGCGCGAGAGCGAACAGGGCGAGAGTCCACCAGAGCTGGTCGAGCACGACCGGCTGCAGCATCGCACCTGCGCGCAGGAAGAGCGGGCTGGCCAGCACGGCGAGTGCCGAGGTCCAGGCCGCGCGGCGTCCGCCGCCGAACTCGCGTGCCAGGCGGCCGGCGAGCCAGACGAGCAGTCCAGAGGCGAGTGCCGGCACGAAGCGGATCGCGACGAGCGAGTTCCCGAACGTGCGCGACGCCTGGCTCACCAAGGCGATCATCGGGGGAAAGTCCATTTGCCAGAGACGCAGGTGGCGGCCCATGGACATGTAGAGCAGCTCGTCGCGGTGGATGCCGTACGCCGTGGTCGCGTTCACCACGACGTGCAGCGCGATCACCATGACGGCGAGAACCACGACGATCGCGGGCAGCGAGCCACGGCCGGTGCGGCGAATGGGCATCCACAAAGCTGGCGGACGAATTGCGGCGGCGCGACCTGGAGCGAGTAGCCGCGCCCGGAAACAGCAACGAACGGAGCACCGGAAACGGCAACGGGCCCGGCGAGTGCTCGCCGGGCCCGTCGACACATCGCACGCGCGAAGCACGCGCGAAGCACGCGCGAAAGGCTATTCCTCCTCCCCCTCTTCCGCCTCGATGTTGATCCCGCTCTCCGCGAGCGCCGTCAGGTCGAGGTCCGTCTGCTTCTCCTCATCCAGCGTCTGTTGGAGCAGTTCGGCCTGACGAGAGTAGCCGAGCAGCTGTGCCCACGTGCGGCACGTGCCGTAGCCGGCCATCTCGTAGTGCTCCACGTGCTGCGCCGCAGCGATCAACCCCGCGTCGAGCACGTCCTTCGCCGGCTTTTCCTTGATGAGCTCCTTGCCCTCCTCGAGGATCCCCTTCATGCCGGAGCACTTCTTCCCGGTCGGCTTCTCATCGAGCTCCTTGCAGATGCGCTCGAGCCGCTTGACCTGCTGCGCGGTCTGCTTCTCGTGCTTGGCGAACGCCTTCTTCAACTGCGGATGCGTGGCCGCCTTGATCATGCGCGGCAGCGCCTTGAGGATCTGGTTCTCCGCGCTGTAGAGATCCTTGATCTCCTCGACGTACATCTCCCTCAGGTCGTTCATCGGCATGTCGGGTGTGCTCCGCGTTGGGGGAACGGCGAGTCGTTGCGTGACCGCCGTTACCATCTGGAAGGGCAAGCGATGTGCCGGGCAGAGCAAAAACCGTCGTGTTGCAAGCGAGCGCTGGCGTGCCGATCAGGGCTGTCGCGGCGCGCGACATCGCGCACATTCCCTCGCATGACGCTTCGACTCCACCTGCTGCGGCACGGCCAGACGGCGATGAGCCGCGCGAACGTCTTCTGCGGTCGAGGGCTCGATCCGGCGCTGACGGATGAGGGTGCATCGATGGCGCAGGCGTTCGCCGCCACGTATCGCGGCCAGCGATGGGAGGCGATCTACGCCAGCCCATTGCAGCGCGCCGTGCAGACGGCGATGCCGCTTGCCTCCGCACTCGGCATGTCCATCCACCAGCGCTCCGGGCTCGCCGAGATCGACTACGGCGTGTGGGACGGCCGCACGGTGGACGATGTCGCTGCCGCGCACCACGACGAACACGAACGCTGGAGTGCCGACCCCGCATGGAATCCGCCGACCGGCGGTGAGACGGCGATCACACTCGCGCATCGCATGACTGACGTCGTGGAGGAGATCCGCTGCACGCATGGCGAGGGCAACGTGCTCGCCGTGTCGCACAAGGCATCCATTCGCGTGCTCCTCTGTGCGCTCCTCGGTGTGGATGTCGGCCGCTTCCGCTATCGCTTCGCCTGCCCGGTCGGATCGGTGACCATCGTGGAGTTCAGTGCGCATGGACCACTCGCGCTCGCCGTCGCCGAGCGCAGCCATCTCGATGCGAGACAGCGCGCGCTCGAGGGTACCTAGGCGGCACCTGGCGGGTGGATGCCGCTCGCGCACGGCCTAGCATCGCCTCAGGCCGCTGAATAGCTTCGCGTCGTTCACACTTCTCACGAGGATCTACATGGCGACAAAACTGGACAAGGCGATCAAGCGCGAGCTGACGCACGGCGACAAGACCTACACGATCACCATCGCCCCCGACGGCCTGAAGGTCGTGGAGAAGGGCAAGCGCAACGGGCGCGAGCTGTCGTGGGCGCACATCATCGACGAAGGCACGGCCGGCGCCTCGTAATCGGCGGCAGTGCCGTGGGCCGGCGCGGACCGAGCAGGGCGACGATGCGCTGCTCCACCGCCGGCCTCGCAGCCGCGCCGCCGCCGTGCCGTCGCCGTGCCGCCGCCGTGCCGCCGCCGTGCCGCCGTCGCGCGTGCTCGTCAGCTGCGCGGCGGCAGGAGCGCGGCGATGCGCGCTGCGCGCTGGGCGTGGCGAGGCCCCAGCAGCTCGAACTTGGCGGCTGTAGCGAGATCGCCCGTCGCGCGGCTGTGCGCCGCCATCACCGCACAGTACTCGCTCACTTCCTCCTCGTCGGTCACGTCCTCTGCGGTGAAGCCGAACGGCTGCTCGTAGAGCAGGAGCGCAGCGATCGCGTGGGCCGAGAAGGGAAGGGTGGCGAACTGCTCACGCAGCTGGGCAAGTCCGTCGCGCTGGCCGAGGACACCATGCCATTCGGATGGGGTGAGCGCGGGGGAGACGGGGTCGGGCATCGAGTAGCTCGCGAAGTGTGAAGGTGTCGGCGCAACATGATGGGTGAGTGCGCGTGGTGCAATTCGTGGTGCAATTCGTGGTGCAATTCGCGGTACCATTGCGCATCGTCCCCGGCTTCCTGAAATGAAGACACTGGTCATCGACGTCGGCGGGACGCACGTGAAGCTGCTCGCCACGGGGCGTCGCACGCCGCTCAAGCTGCCCTCCGGCCCCGACCTCACCCCCGCGGCCATGGTGGCCAGCGTCCGCGACGCGACCGCGGAGTGGCACTTCGACCGCGCGTCGATCGGCTACCCGGGCCCAGTTGCGAACAACGCTCCCTCGAAGGAGCCCACCAACTGCGGCGCCGGATGGGTCGGTTACGACTTCGCCGCGGCGCTCGGCTGCCCCGTGCGCCTGGTGAACGACGCAGCGATGCAGGCGCTGGGCAGCTACGATGGTGGCACGATGCTCTTTCTCGGACTCGGCACGGGGCTCGGGTCCACCCTCGTGCGCGATGGATTGCTCGTCCCGCTCGAGCTTGCCCACCTCCCGTATCGCCACGGCAAGACGTACGAGCAGTACCTCGGCGAGGCCGCCATCGAGCGTCTCGGCAAGAAGAAGTGGCGACGGCACGTCGGGATCGTCACCGCGCTCTTTCTCGCTGCGTTCAACGCGGACTACGCCGTGCTCGGCGGCGGCAACACGCGGATGCTCGAGGAGCTCCCGCCTGGTGCGCGGCGTGGGAGCAACGCGAACGCGTTCAGCGGCGGCTATCGGCTCTGGAGCGAGCTGCGCGCGTGAGCGACTCGCCCGCCGCTGCGCCGGGGGTCGCTCCGGTAGGGCCGGGCGTGGAGCCGCGCTGGACGTCGAGCGCGAAGAGTGGGGTGGGCACCGCGCTCGACGGACGTAGCCACGTCTGGTTCACTCTCTCGCACGGGATCGTGGACGAGGTGTACTTCCCGCGCGTCGACCAGGCGAACACGCGTGATTTCGGGCTCCTCGTCTCTGGCCCCGACGGCTACTTCTGCGAGGAGAAGCGCGACACCACGAGCGAAGTGCACCTGCTCGCCGCCGGCGTGCCGGGCTATCGCCTCGTCAATCGCTGCGTGCACGGACGGTTGGAGATCGAGAAGACCGTCATCACCGATCCGGAGCGCGACGTGCTGCTGCAGCGCGTGCGCCTCCGCATTCTCGCGGGCCGCCTGGAAGACTACCGCGTCTTCGCGCTCCTCGCGCCGCACATCGGCAACCAGGGCTACGGCAACGATGGCTGGGCGGAGCGGTACAAGGGAGTACCGATGCTGTTCGCGCGGCGCAACGACGTCTCCCTCGCCCTCGCGTGCGACGCCGGCTGGCGCGCGGCGAGCTGCGGCTACGTTGGAGTCAACGATGGCTGGCGGCAGGTGAAAGCGAGCGGCTACCTCACCGACGCGTGCGCGGCGGTGAGCAACGGCAACATCGCGCTCACCGGCGAGATCGATCTCGCCTCGGCTCGCCGCGTCGATGGCGCGAACGATACGGCGGACTTCGTGCTCGTGCTGGCGTTCGGCGAAGGACCAGCCGAGGCGGCGCAGCGGGCGCGGATGTCGCTCGCCTCGGCATTCGAGCGCGTCGAGGCGTCGTACGTGAGCAAGTGGGTGCGCTTTCACGAGCACACCATCGGACCGCCGCGACAGGTCGAAGACGCCACGCACCCCGAGTCGGCGCGCCAGCTGGCTGAGCGCGAGCTCGCCGTGCACGCGCGCGCCGGCACTCATGCGCACCGCGCACCGCGTGCGCGCGCAACGCGCGCGACGGAGAAGCGCACACCGATCGAGCTGCCCGACAGCGTGCTCGATCTGTACCGGATGAGCGCCGCGGTGCTCGCCGTGCACGAGGACAAGCGCGCGTCCGGGGCGATGATCGCCAGCCTCTCGATCCCATGGGGACAGACGAAGGGCGATCACGAGGTTGGCGGTTATCACCTCGTGTGGCCGCGCGATCTCGTCAACAGCGCCGGCGCACTGGTCGCGGTGGGGCACACCGTTCTCGCGCGGCGTACGCTGCGCTATCTCATGAGCACGCAGGAAGAGGACGGGCGCTGGGCGCAGAACCTCTGGCTCGACGGCACGACGTACTGGACCGGCCTCCAGATGGACGAGGTGGCCTTTCCCATCCTCTTCGCCGAGCTGCTGCGCGGCCACCATGCGCTGGAGGATCTCGATCCCTATCCGATGATCCGCCGCGCCGCGTTGTTCCTCATGCGGCACGGGCCCATCACCGGGCAGGATCGCTGGGAGGAGAACGGCGGCTACTCGGTCTCCACCGTTGCGGTGGAGATCGCGGCGCTGCTCGTCGCTGCAGACTTCGCGGATGCGGCGGGCGAGCCCGCGCTCGCGACCGAGCTGCGCGAGACGGCTGACGCCTGGAACGCGAGCATCGAGCAGTGGCTGTATGTGCGTGACACGCCGCTTGCCCGCGCGAACAGCGTCGCGGGCTACTACGTGCGCGTGGCACCGGCGGACGTCGGCGCGGCCCAGCCGGCGAGCGGCGGCTACGTGCCCATCAAGAACCGGGCGGCAGACTCCGGGACGGCGCACTACTCGGAGATCGTGAGCCCCGATGCGCTGGCGCTCGTGCGCTTCGGGCTGCGCGACGCGAACGATCCGCGCATCGTCAACACGCTGCGCGTGGTCGATGCCACACTGCGTGCGGAGACGTCCACCGGACCGGCGTGGTACCGCTACACGCGCGATGGGTACGGCGAGAAGGCGGACGGCTCACCCTTCGATGGCGAAGGGATCGGGCGCCCGTGGCCGCTGCTCGCCGGCGAGCGGGCGCACTACGAGCTCGCGGCCGGCCGGCCCGAAGTTGCCCTGCAGCTTCTCGGCGTCATGCGCGCTCAGGCGAGCGACGGTGGGATGCTGCCCGAGCAGATCTGGGATAGGGAGGACCTTCCCGTCTTCGAGCTGTTCAATGGTCGCGCGAGCGGCAGCGCCATGCCGCTCGTCTGGGCGCATGCGGAATACGCGAAGCTCGTCCGCTCCCTCTACGATGGCCGCGTCTTCGACATGCCACGCCAGCCCTACGAACGCTACGTGCGGCAGCGACTCGGCTGCGACGTCACGGTCTGGTCAGCTCACAGCCCTACGCAGCAGATGCACGTGGGCAATCTGCTCCGCATCCAGACGCCGCAGCCCGCCGTCGTACGCTGGTGGGCCGACGACGGAAGCACGGACGTCACGAGCGTTCAGACACCGAGCGGACTCTGGCGTGCCGACCTCGAGACGCGCCGCCTGCCGGCCGGGTCTCGGCTACACTTCGCTATCGCCCTGGCGGACGGCACGGCGTGGGACGAGGTCCACGATCTGTCCGTGGCCAGCTGACGAAGCGGGCACGAGGTTCGCGGTCCACGGCAGCTCTCAGTGGTTTCTTTCCAGCGCACGAGGCGGCAATGTTCGGCTCCAGACAACTCTCTCTTCCGGTCGCGGTCGGCATCACGGTGCTGTCCGCCTGTAGTACCGCCACGACGCGCGCTCCAGGCGCCAGCGCGCCCGGCGCCTCGATTTCGACGCCGGCCAACTCGGCAAGCAGCACCACGACGGCGAGCGCCGACACAGGAACGACCACCCTTCCGTCGACCGTGCCAACGACAACGCCCGCGCCCTCACCCGCCCCGATGCCCGGCATGCCCATGCCGGCCACCAGCGGCGACACCGCAGCTCGCTCCACGGTGGGCGCGAGCGCCGCCGCTGCTGCGACCAACACGACGACGAGCACCGGCCCGAGCGCGACGGCCGCGATGCCGATGGGCAATGCGCTGATGGAGCGGCAGCAGCTGCGCCTTGCCGTCCAGTCGCTCAATCGCGCCCGCACAGAGCTGCAGCGCTCCACAGCCAGCTACGGCGGCAAGAAATCCAGTGCAGTGCAGAACATCGAGGGCGCGCTTGGTGAGCTTCGCTCCGCTGGTGGCCCAGACCCGGTGAACATCGCCGAGACCACGACTGAGGCACGTGTCGAGGGACGGGAGATCCATCTCGCCGTCGAGTCGCTCGAGCGCGCACGCCGCGAGATGGGAAGCCCGTCCTACATGCTCGGAGGCCATCGCGCATCGGTGCTCGCCGCGATCGATCGCGCACTCGGCGACCTGCGCGCCGCCGCCGAGTACGAGAAGTGATCGAGCGGTGATGACGCCGTAGGCCAGGCGCGAATCAGAACGCGCGCGTCTGGCCTGGCTTCATCACGACGAGGCGCGCGTCGCCCTTGAAGGCGTCGCGAACCTGCGCCTCGGTGGCGAGCCCCGGAAAGGTGGCGTAGTGCATCGGCACGATCGTCGTCGGATGGAAATACTTCTTCACCTCGAGCGCTGCCGCCGCCGGTCCCTGCGTGAACGGTCCGCCGCCCACGCCGAGCAGCAGGATGTTCGGGTGGTACATCTCCTGGATCAGCGACATGTCGCCGAACAGGAAGGTGTCGCCCGTGTGATAGAGCGTGCGCCCATCCGCGAACTCGAGCACGAAGCCGAGCGGCCGGCCGCCCGGATCGCTGGAATGCATCGCGGGCACCAGATGTACCGTGACGTCGCCGACCTTGAACGTGCCACCGACGTTGCCGCCCCCCGCCTGCTTCTCCGGTACCCCCTGCGCATT
Organism: Gemmatimonadota bacterium; assembly: GCA_043754875.1. Classification (GTDB taxonomy): domain Bacteria; phylum Gemmatimonadota; class Gemmatimonadetes; order Gemmatimonadales; family Gemmatimonadaceae; genus AG11. The sequence continues at coordinate 9,517 of JAYUTY010000040.1, read as the reverse complement.
CACCCACTCGTACGCCGAGATCAGCATCGCGCCCGACGCCGTCGCGATCGCCTTGGCGTCAAGCGCGTGGTCGGAGTGCGAGTGCGTGACCAGCACGGCTGCCGGCCGATAATGCGCCAGCTGCTTGAGTGAGTCCGGCGTGGACGGGTTGCCGCTCAGGAATGGATCGATCAGGATGCGAGTGCCGCCCGATGACGTGACCTGAAACGCGGCGTGGCCGAGCCACTGGACGGTGATCGGTGCGTTGCCGGCTCGTTGCGCGGTGAGCGGTGAGGGCAGAAGGGAGCAGAGTGCCACCGCGGCGGCAGCGAGCGCTCGGCGCGGACGTGTGCTGTGCATGGTCGTTCCGGGAGAGGAGGAATGAGAATCAGTCGATCCGCCGACGCAAGTATCCTGCTCGCGGCACTCCCGCTCAGACGGTGCCGAACTTCTCGGCGAGACCGTCCAACAACGTGGGGATGAAGCCACCAAAGGCGCCGTTGCTCATCACGAGGATCACGTCGCCCGGGGCCACACCCTCGAGCACGCGCTGCACCAGCACCTCCGTGTCGGGCGACGCGTCGGCGTCGATTCCCTTCGCGTGCAGCGCCTCCACCACCGCGCCGATGTCGAGCTGCTCGTTCACCGGCACCTTGTCGTGCGGCTCCGGCACACGAATGGACGCCCGCGCTGCGCCATCGAACGCGCCCGCGTACTCGATCTGGTGGATGTTGCGCCGGCTCGTGTTGGAGCGCGGCTCGAACACCGCCCAGAGTCGACGCTCGGGATAGCGAAGCCGGATCGCGGTGATCGTCTCCCGCACTGCCGTCGGGTGATGGGCGAAGTCGTCGATCACGAGCACGTCGCCGATCGTGCCGCGGATCTCCTGCCGCCGCTTGACCCCCGTGAACGACGCGAGCCCGCCGCGGATCTGGTCCGCACTCAGGCCGAGCGCCCGGCATGCCGCATACACGCCGACCGCGTTCTCCACGTTGTGGTGCCCGGACATCGGCAGGAGGAACTCGCCAGCGTCGCCGCGTGGCTCGCGGATCACGAAGCGCGCGCCTTCCGGCCCGAAGCGCAGCGCGTCGGTGGAGTACTCCGCCTCGCCGTGCGCGGCATAGGTGGCGACGTAGCAGCGCGCCGAGCGACGCGCGATCTCCACTGCGTTCGGATAGGAGGCGGCCACCGCCAGAAAGCCGTCCTCCGGGATCGTCTCCGCGAACCGCGTGTAGGCCGACTCGTAGTGCGCCATGTCGCGGTAGATGTCCGCGTGGTCGAACTCCACGCTCGTCAGGAGCGCCGTGCGCGCCCGGTAGTGCATGAACTTCGGACCCTTGTCGAAGTAGGCCGTGTCGTACTCGTCCCCTTCCACCACCACGAACGGCCCGTTGCCGTTGCGGAAGTTGCCGCTGTAGTTGAGCGTCACGCCGCCGACGAGGAAGGTCGGATCCGTCCCAGCCGCGACGAGCACGTGCGCGAGCATCGCCGAGGTCGTGGTCTTCCCATGCGTGCCGGCGACGACGACGCTGTGCTTGCCCGCCAGCACGAGCGACCCGAACGCCGCGGGGAAGCTCATGTGCGGAATGCCGCGCTCGCGCACTGCCGTCGCCTCCGGATTCACCCGCCGGATCACGTTGCCGATGATCACCAGGTCGGGCCGTGCCCGGTCCAGATTCTCCGGCGCGTACGGCGTCATCACGTCGACCCCCCATGTGGCGAGCATGTCGCTCATGGGCGGATAGACCTTCTCGTCGCTCCCCGTCACCTCGTAGCCGGCCGCCTTGAGCATGCCGGCGAACGAACCCATCCCGGTGCCGGCCACTCCCACGAGGTGGATGCGCTTGATCGAGCCAGGCGTGATCTCGGCGAGGACGTTGCCGTTGCTCTCGGACATGAAGGCGTGCCGTTGGGGAAGGGAAGAAGCCGGAGGGTTCATTCTAGCCGCTGCGAGCGCTCCGCAACATCGTGTCCGCAGCCATGTGCGCCGCAGGTGTGACGGCCGGCTGGCGTCCGCTTCTACCCGGCGCGACCCTCGGAGAGGACTCGCGCCGGCACGTACGACCACCGTCCCCCCACAACGCGTCTCGTCATGCCCGACTCCAATTCGCCGTCCAGGCTCGCCATTCGTTGCCCCGACTCGCGTCGTCCTCTCGCGCATCGAATGGGCGCCTTTCCCTCCCGACTGCTCGCGACAGTGCTGGCACTCGTGCTCGCGCTCGCCATTCCGGCGCGCGGGCAGGACACGACGGCAGCGATGCGCGACACCTCGCGATCGATGGGCCTCCGTGTCACGCCCGCCGGACAGCAGGTGCTGCTCGTGCTCCGCGACGGCTCGCGCCTGCTGGGCCGAGTCAATGCCGTTGGTCCGACCGAGGTGCGTTTCGCGTCGGCGGTGGGCGAGACCAGAGTGCCACGGTCGGCGATCAGCGCCGTGCAGCTCGTGGCGGCGTCGGCGGTTCACGATGGTGAGCTCTGGCCGGAGAATCCGAGCCGCTCGCGGCTCTTCTTCGCTCCGACCGGCCGGATGCTGCGCGCGGGTGAGCTCTACCTTTCGGACGTTCTGATCCTGTTCCCCAGCCTGCAGGCCGGCATCACGGATCGCGTCTCGTTCGGTGGCGGGCTCTCCATCGTGCCGGGGATCGGGCTCGACCAGCAGCTCTTCTACATCACGCCCAAGGTCGGGCTCTACGCCAGCGACGCATTGAACATCGCGGCTGGTGCGCTGCTCGTCACGGCCAAGGACCTCACCGACGAGAGCCCGATCGGGATGGCATACGCCGTCTCGACGTTCGGTCCCGAAGACGCGAGCGTGACGACCGGCGTGGGGCTGGGCTTCTCCCGCTCCTCGCACTCGAATGCGCTGCTGATGCTCGGCGGCGAGCGGCGCGTGGCGCGCAGCTTCTCGCTGGTGAGCGAGAATTACCTGTACGCCGGCTCGGGGACGAACTGGGCTCTCTCCGGGGGGGTGCGCTTTCTCGGCGAGCACATCGCCGTGGACCTCGCTGCCGTGGTGGCCTCCGGTGCGCAGACTGCGGTTCCCTATCTCTCGTTCGTCTACAAGTGGTGACAGTCGGCTGAGAACAGGCTGAGTCGGGGCACTTCGAGCGGTACCTCGAGCGCGGCGAACGGACAAAACGACCGCTCCGCAATGCGGGTGACGCGTTTCTGTGACGTACACATCCGTTGCTGCGTCAAGCGACCGAGACTGGCGCTGTTCCACCACCAGTCGGCGGGAATTCCGCGTGTTCTCGCGGAATCGCGGCACAGAAGCGGTGATCATCGAGGCAGGAGGGCACACGGGGCGACTTCCCAGACGTCGCGCTCGCGTCGTCCTCGGTGATCCCACTGCACAGACACACCCGATCAACGGATGACGAACACTCGTGATCCCGCGGGAGGCAGACTCGTCCATCGGCTGAAATCGGACTCGTGGTCCTGCCATGTCTCGGTATCGGCAGGCGCTGGCGAGGACTTGATCGATGTGACGGATTGGTACCGTTGGCCCCGACGCGCGCTGTGCTGCTGATGCCGGACCCGCCCCCGCAGTGCTCACCCGTGCTGCACCACCAGAACCATGAGAGTCAAGACATGAGCTTCCCGAAAATCCTGCTCGCCGCGTCATCGCTGGCCATCGTTTCGTCGGCGGTGCCATCGCGCGCCGCAGGGGCGCAGACGACGGCGGCCCAGACGGTCACCTTCGCCGTCAACGCGATCAACCAGATCTCGTTCACCGGTGCGCCCTCGCTGATCATCACGAGCGCCACGACGGGTGGTGCGCTCACCTCCGTGACGAGCGCCGCTGGTCCGACCTGGTCCGTGACGACCAACCAGTCCACGGCGAAGATCACGGCCAGCATCCCCACGGCGATGCCGACCGGACTGACGCTCTCGGCCAACCTCACGGCCACCGGCGCCGGTACGAGCGCTGGACTCGTCGCGCTCGGCACCGCGCCCGTGGACGTCGTCACCGGCATCACCAAGGTGAGCGTCTCCGGTATGGCCGTCAGCTACCAGCTCGATGCCACGGCTGCTGCGGGCGTCGTTGCGTCGTCCACGCGAATCGTGACGTACACGATCACCGGTGGTACCTGAGCCTCGCACCACTCCACTCGGCCGCTGAGCGACGCTGCTCATGCGCCTCTGTCGCGCCCTGGCGATGGCCGTCGTCCTGCTTCCACTCGGAAGCAGGGCGGCTGCGTCGCAGAGTACCGTATTCACCATCGCGGGTAATCCGAGCGGTCCGCTCACCGTCACTCCACCCGGTGACGGAACAGCCGGCTCGGTCACCAGCACACGCACGACGTACTCCATCAGCGTCGTCGCGGCGAGTGCGAAGAAGATCAGTGCTTCCATCAACGCCGTCATGCCCGCCAACACCACGCTGTCCGTCCTCCTCGAGGTCCCACCCGGCGCGATCGGAGTGACCAGCTTCGGGAGCACGGCCCTGAGCACGACGCCAGTAACCGTCGTCACGGGCTTCGCGCAGGTGAACACGCTGAGTGGCGGCATCATCTACACCTTCGCCGCCACGGCAGCAGCCGGCATCGTGCCCGCCTCGTCGCGCACCGTCACCTTCACCGTAGCGAACGCTCCCTGACGGGAGCCCTCCTCATGCCTCGTCTCTCGCGCCCTCTGCTCGCCCTCCACGCCGTCGCGCTTCTCGCCGCAGGCATCGCTGTGGCACTCGTGTTCCATGCCCCCGTGCTCGCGGCGCAGATCGCCGTCGTCGGCAACACGGTGGAAGAGCGAACGGCCGCACCAGGCCAGCGGTACGAGGGGTCGATCGTGATCCACAACCAGACAGCGCAACCGCAGCCGGTTCGCGTCTATCAGACGGATTACACATTCTTCGCCGACGGCACCTCGCACTTCGATTCGGCCGGCTCCGTGCGCCGCTCCAACGCCCGCTGGATCACCCCCGCCGCGTCAGGCCTCGTCGTCCCCCCGTCGGGAGACGTCACGCTCACCTACGTGGTGACCGTTCCCGCCGGCGACACGCTCCAGGGCACGTACTGGAGCGCAGTGATGATCGAGGGCGCGCCCTCAGCGCCGCCCGTCGCGCACGATCGCGAGGTCGCCCTCGGCGCCGTCGTACGCTACGCCGTCCAGCTGGCAACGCACGTCCGCGAGTCCGGCTCGCGCAAGGTCGCGCTGAGCCGGCAGGCGCTCACGAGCGACTCGACCGGTGCGCACGCCCTTACCCTCGACGTGCAGAACGTCGGTGAGCGCGGCTACCGTCCCCGGCTCTGGGTCGAGCTCTACGACGCCGACGCGAATCTGCGCGCCCGGATCGAGCAGCAGCGCGGCCTCCTCTATCCGGGCAGCTCGCTGCGGCAGCGGTTCCAGTTCGAGAAGCTGCCGCCAGGCAGCTACAAGGCGGTGGTGTTCGCCGACACCGGTGACGACGCGGTCTTCGCCTCGCAGTACAAGCTCACATTCTGACGACCGTCCCGACGCTGCGCGTGCTCACCTGCCGAGCGATGATGCTCGCAGCGCTTCTCGTTCCCACCCTGTCGCGCCTGGCGAGCGCTCAGGCTGGGACGTCGGGGCTGCAGATGACGCACCGGGACACGGTCGCGAGCGGACTGCCCGGCTCCACCGTCACCACGGTCTTCCACCTCCGCAACACGCTGCGCGACACGCTCGTCGTCACGCCGCGCATCGCGCTGCCCGAGGGATGGATCACGCTCGTCGGCACCGCGGTGCTGACGCTCGCGCCCGGCGAATCCGATAGCTGGCTGACGAGCGTGCGCATTCCCTCGCGCGCCGAAGCCGGGCGCAGCACGATCCACCTCGCTCTCGCCGACGCCAGGGGCACCCTGCTCGCCATCGATTCGACGGTGGTGCAGGTGCTCGTGAAGCGCGGCCTCGACCTCACGCTCGTGGAGCGCCCCACCTTCGCGGTCACGCGCGCCGCCTATCAGTCCACCTTCGTGCTGCGCAACCGCGGCAACGTCACGGCCCATCTCGCCGTGCGGGCGACGAGCTCGCTCGGCGCACCGGTGCGCGTGAGCGCGTCGTCCGTCACGCTGCGAGCCGACGAGTCGCGCAACGTGACCACGACGGTCACCTCGCAGCTGCCGGGCTATCAGGCCGTGGACGACGTCGTCGAGCTGCTCGTCGCGGACCAGGGCGACACCACCATCACCGCAGTCGCATCGTCGCGCGTGACGATCGTGCAGCGCGCGAATGTCACCGAGCCGCTGCACCGGGTGGCCTCGACGCTTCGCGTGCGCGCGGCCGACGCCACGACCGGCGTGTCGCGCTTCGAGCTCTCCGGCGTGGGCCGCGCACGCGACGACGGCAGCGAGACGGTGGACTACCTCCTCCGCGGCCCCACCGCGTCGAACTCCTCCTTCGGTGAGCGCGAGGAGTACCGGGTGGCGCTGCACGGCTCCAACTACGTGGCGCGCGCCGGCGACGGCTTCTATTCGTTCAGCCCCCTCGCCAGCGGGGGCCAGCAGGGCTTCGGCGGCGGTCTCGAGGTCGGCACCGGGGCGCTGGTTGGTGGCGGCTACGTCGAGCGCGCGCGCTTCCAGATCAATGCGCCCACGGAGCGCGCGGCCTACCTGCGCGCCTCCGACGAGCGGCGACCCGGCATGCCTGGTCTGATGATCGGCGCGCTCGACCGCACTGGCGGCGTACTCGCCGGCCGAGTGCTGAGCACCACGCTCGGCGTCACGCCGGTGCCGGGCACGCGGCTCGACATGGAGCTTGCGCTGAGCGACGGCCAGGGCGGCCGAGGCTCGGCCCGCACAGTCCACTTGATGGGCGGTACGGGGGTGCACTTCGACCTCGGCCACACGCTCGGCAGCGATGCCTTCGCTGGCGCGATCCGCGCCAGCGAGCACGATTTCGCGAACGTTGCCGCGATGCTCACCCCCGAGCTTCAGCTCACCGCGTCCACAGGGATGAATCGTGTGGGCTCGCGAGTTGTCGGCGAGCAACAGCTGCAGCTGCCAGAGCGCTACCACACGAGCTATCTGGAGCTCGGGTACGCCACGCGCTTCGCCGTGCGCTACTCGGCGCTCGACCGGTCGACCACCTTCCTGAGCAATCAGCAGGACGAATGGCAGCGCGGCATTGCCGTGAACGCAGACCAGACGTTCGGTGTGGTGCAGCTACGCGCCGCCGCCGACCGCGGCGTGGCGCGTAGCGCGTTCGACGCGGGCTCGCACGCCTACACGGAGCTGTCGGCGGGCGTCACCACCACGATCGGCGCGAACGCGCTCACGCTCTATGGCGAATCGAGCGATGGCGCGGTGGTCACGCGCGGCAATCAGCACCTCGTCATGCTCGGCGGCGACGTCCGGCTGCAGCCCCGCGCGGGGACGCTCGTCATCGCGAGCGTCTCGCAGCTGCGCATGCTCTCCACGGGCGATCGCTTCGCGCAGGTGGACGTGCGAGCCTCGCAGCTGCTCCCGACTGGCGGCACGCTCACCGCGCGCGTGCGCCTGGCCGGCTACGGCGCCGTGCAGATGGGCGACCATCCGCTGGCCTATCTCGAGTACTCGCTGCCGCTGGGCGTGCCGGTCGGGCGCGCACACACGGCGGGGCGCGTACTTGGACGTATCGTGAATCGCGAGACGGGCCGCGGCGTCGCCGGCGCGCTCGTGCGACTCGGGCCGCAGACGGCCATCACCGACGACGAGGGGCGCATTGCCTTCGCGGGGCTGCCCGCCGGCGAGTACCGCGTGGCAGTGGCGCAGCAGTCCGCGCTGGTCCAGAGCGTGTTCGCGGGCGATCCTCGCATCATGGTGGACAGCGGGCGTCACACTCCGACGACGTTCGACCTCGCGATCGAGCGCGGCGGCATCGTGCACGGCTCGGCGCGCCGCACCGTCGTCGTGCGCACCGGGCTCGATGGTGCCCCCGATTCGCTCACGGATGCCGGGCCGGCCGAGGGAATCACCGTGGCGCTGGTCAGCGGTCGCGACACACTCTATCGCCTGTCCGGGGCCGATGGCGCTTTCCGCTTCGCGGACGTGCCGTCGGGCGAGTGGATCGTGCGACCGCTCGACACCGCGCCGGAAGGGTTCCGCTGGGAGCCCGCGACGCAGACGATCGTCGTGCGCACGGGCGAGCGCCTGGTCGTCGCCTTTCGCCTCGTCCCGCGCCGGCGCGAGATCCGCCCCATCGACGGCGCGCCGCCGATCGAGCTGAAGGAGGAAGCACCCGCTCCGCCGCGCGAGCGTCCACGCGGCGCCGCGAGCCACGGCGCTCGTGCGGGAGCGTCGCCCCGGAGCTGACCGCGCGGCCGAAAGGTCGCGATTTGTCCGGTTGTGGAGGGTTGCGAGCTCCGCTGGTACGATTAGTCCGATACTCGAGTGTGCACCCGCCCGGCCGCCCCATGGCCGATGCCGGGCACCCTCAGCTCGGAGAGTCGTATGCGCGCAGCCCAGTCGGCGCTGATGATCGGAGGCGCCCTGCTCGCGTCGGGCTGGGCATCGCTCCAGGCGCAGAGTTCCGCGACGCAGCTGGTGACCTTCCGCGTGCTTCCCGCACGCGAAGCCTCGGCCAGCGCTCCAGCGCTTCCCATGGCAATCCCAGCTCGTGCCGGTGAGAGCGCCGGCGCCGGCACCAGTGCCGCCATTGGCCGCGCGAGCTACGCGCTCACCACCAATGAAGCGAATCAGAAGGTCGCCGTGGGGTTGGACCGTGCAATGCCGAAGGGCCTGGTGCTCTCAGTGGCGCTCGGAGCGCCGGCTGGTGCGGCGAGCGCGGGCGCGGTGCCGATCTCGGTCGTCTCGGCGGATCTGGTCACGGGCATCCCCGCCCTGTCGTCGGGAAGCTTCCCCGCCGCGTTCGTGCTGAGCGCGACTGCATCGCCGACCACCGCCACCCCAGGGACGACGCGGATTGTCACCTTCACGATCGTGGCGGGGCAGTAACAGGCCTCGCGTCCCGCATGGGAAGGACAGTGGTTCGGGAAATGCTGACTGGCGCACGCCGCGCGTTCGCCATCATCGAGGACCCCGATGCCTGCCTCCTGCTCTCCGATCGACGTCGGCTCGCCGACGCCGGACTTCGTTCTTTCCAACACCACTGGGCAACCGATCACCCCCGCGTCACTGCGAGGCCATCCAACGATCCTCGCGTTCCTTTCCAACGCCTGGGATCCGTCGCGCACTGACCAGCTCGCCTGCTACAACTCGCTCGTTCATCAGTTGCCCGGCGCGAATGCCGAGTTGCTCGCGATCAGTCGTCACGGCATGTGGTGCGATCTGGAGTTCGCCGGCGAAGCGGTTCGTGTTCCGGTATTCGCCGACCTCGATCCGCAGGGCGCGATCGCCGAGGCGTTCGGCGTCGCTGGAGAGCAGGCGGTCGTGGTGCTCGACGCAGATGGTGTCGTGCGGTGGATCCATCGCGGCGCAGCCAATCCCGCTGCGCTGGCGTGTGCGCTTCAGGAGCTCGTCCTCGCACCTGCTCCGACCGGGACGCCGCGCTCGCTCGAGACGCCGGCGTGGTCACCCGGGCCTGCGCTGCCCGAGCGTGCGCGTTCGTTCGCCGCGACGCGTCGAGATTTCGTGGCGAC
>JAYUTY010000039.1:0-2460 GCA_043754875.1 Gemmatimonadota bacterium | reverse complement strand
CGCCCAAGTCATCCTCGTAGCTGATCGTCCCCTCGCCTCCGATGGGAATGTCCGCCATGGCCATCCCCACCCTGCCCTGAAGGACATAGCGTGAATCCTCCGGATCGTGTTCCGGCTGCAGCCGAGCGGTGGCGATGGCGAGCCGGGTGACGATGAAGGCCCAGCCGACGCCAAGCACGGAGGCCGTCACCACGCGAGCGACTGAGGTGAACACGCCGTGGCGCGCGAGCAGGTAGCCGGCGGCGCCGAACATGACCAGGAAGGCGACGATGGCCGGCTCGGAGCGGCGGAGCGGCATCAGCTCAGCCTGGCGCTGACGCCGCCGCTCCGCGCCAAAGAACATGAGGCGGACGGCGAGGAGCAGGCCGCTCACGAAGGCGGCGACGAACAGGTACGACAGGTACGACAGGTACGACAGGTACCACGGATACCCCATGCGCTACTTCCCGAGGTGGGTGCGAAAGAACGCGAGCGTCAGCGGCCACGCCTGACGCGCTGCGGTCAGATTCGCGCCACCCTGGCCGTCCTGCTGCCGCAGGAAGCCGTGACCGGCACCGGCGAACACGTGCGGCTCGAACGTCTTGCCGAGTGCGCGCATGCCGGAATCGGCCGGTGGGATGGTGGCGTCGACACGCGCGTCATTGCCGCCGTAGAGACCGAGCACGGGGACCTTCACGTTCGCGAGCGACGGCGTGGCGGGCGAGGTACCGTAGTAGACGACCGCGGCGCGCTGGCCGGCCGGACTCGTGACAGCGGTGGCGAACGACGTGCTCCCGCCCCAACAGAAGCCGACGACGCCGTAGACCGGCTGCGCTGCGGCGATGGACGTGGTGGCGTAGCGGCCGATCGCGGCGAGCTGACGCTGAACGTCCTCACTCTTGAGGGTCCGGATCGCAGCCGTCGCTGCCTCCTGCGTGAGCGTATCGGCGCCAGCGGCGGGAGACGCCTTGCCGGTGAGGAGATCTGGAGCAACGGCGATGTAGCCGTCGGCGGCGAGCTGATCAGCGACGCCACGGATCCAGGTGGAGAGACCATAGATCTCGTGAACGACGAGGACGACCGGGGCCTTGTCCGATCGCTCGGGGTAGGAGACCCAGGCTCGGACGCTGTCGCTCGGCCCCGTACGGATCATCACGTACTCGCCGTGTCGCGGTGACCTCGCCAAGCGGGCTGCGACATCGGCGGAGCCAGCCGGAAGGGAGGCGTCGCTCGCCATGGGGGAGGTAGATGCTCCATTCGCTGCGGAGGCGCTGGTCCCCCCCATCGCTGCATGGTCGGCGTGCGTGTCCTGCTCAATCGGGCGATGGGAGCAAGCAGCCAGCGACAGCGCAGCTGCGGCGCCGGCAGCGGACAACAGGCGAGTGACGACCGGGGGGCAAATCATGAGATCTCCAGGATGGCGATGATCGAGATGGCGGACGATTTGGACGATGAGTAGCGGGACAGCGGCAGTCGGGTGCTCCTGCTGACCAGCGAGTCCGCGCCGCCTCCCTCGAGAACGCACAAAGTGGTTGAGACGTTCACAGTAAGAAATTGTCCTGTCGAGCGTTAGCTGCCATAGCCGAACGATCGTGAGAAACTACTTCAGCTGCGAGGAACTCGATCAACCGCTCCTCGGCGTAGAATTGCGCCCGGTGAGGCAATCGTCCACTCACAAAACCGACGTGGCCACCCTTCTCCGGCAATTCTAGCGTCATAAAGGGATTTGCATGTAACAGTGATGTGACATCATCAACGACTGATCGCGGCACAAACGGGTCGTCGCGCGAACTCAGGATGAATGTCGGGATGCGGATGGCGGAGAGGAAGTGGATGGAGCTCGAACGTGTGTAGTAATCGTGCGCACCGGTGAATCCATGGACCGGCGCGGTCACGGCGTCGTCGAAATCGAAGAGCGTCCGTGCCCGACGGAGGGCAGCGCGATCAAATAGCTCCGGGAAACGCTCCAGCTTGGCGAGGGCTTTCGCACGAAGCGAGCGCAGGAAGTGCCGAGTGTAGATCTGAGAAAAGCCGCGCTCGATGTGGCGGGAGCCGCGCTCGAGATCGAACGGGACCGAGATCGCGGCGGCGGCGCGAAGCTGTGGCGGGACGGCGCTTCCCTGCTCTCCCAGCCACTTGAGCAGCACGTTCCCACCGAGCGAGAAGCCCGCCGCGACGAGGGGCCGATCCGGTTCTGCCGCGGCGAGTCGGCGCGCGACGAAGTCGAGGTCGGTCGTCTCCCCGGAGTGATAGAGGCGGCGTGCCCGATTCACCTCCCCGTTGCAGCCGCGGAAGATCAGCACGTCGGCCGGCCAACCACGCTGGGCGGCGAGCGCGAGCGTGCCACGCAGGTAGTGCGAGCGGATGGTCCCTTCGAGCCCATGGAGCAGGAGCAGCCGGGGTGTCTCGGGTGCCGCTCCAACGGCAGCATCCAGCCGTCGGAGCTCGAGCTCGTCGCCGTCAGGAGTCGTCCACCGCTCG
>JAYUTY010000038.1:0-2462 GCA_043754875.1 Gemmatimonadota bacterium | reverse complement strand
GCGCGGCGCAGCTGGCGGGCGGACTACGCCACAAGGTGCAGCGGTTCAGCGTCGCGCTGGCCGGCCTCAGCATCTCGCTGCTGGTGGTTGCCGTGATCGGGCTTGTCATTCCTGCGCTCTTCCTCGCGACGCATCCCGATCCTAGCCATCTGCTGACGCGCAAGGTGTCGATCGGGGTCGCGGCACTGCTCATCGTGGGATACGCGCTCTCGCTCGTCTACTCGATGGGGACGCATCGCTCCGTCTTCGGTGAAGGAGCCGAGGTGGCGAACGAAGAGCACGCGTCGAGTCATGGCACGCCATGGTCGGTACGCGGGTCGGTGACGGTGCTGCTCGCGTCGGCCGCCGCGGTCGGGTGGCTATCGGAGATCCTCGTGGGCTCCACCGAGGCGGCGATTCGCGGGATTGGCCTGTCGGAGGTGTTCGTTGGCATCATCATCGTGCCGATCATCGGCAATGCGGCCGAGCACAGCTCAGCGGTGCTGATGGCGATGCGAAACCGGATGGATCTGGCAGTCTCCATCGCGATCGGCAGCAGCGCGCAGGTCGCATTGCTGATCGCGCCGGTGCTCGTCTTCGTCGGACTGGCACTTGGCCAGCCCATGGACCTCGCGTTCAACGTATTCGAGGTGGTGTCCATCGCGCTTGCGGTCGCCGTGGCGACGAGTGCCGTTCGCGACGCGGAATCCCACTGGCTCGAGGGAGCCTTCCTGCTGCTCGTGTATGGAATGCTCGCGGTGGCCTTCTTCTACTTCTGAGCATTCGCCCGGCAGGCAGGACAGGAATGACGCAACTGTCGAAGGGACGGCGGTTTGACTTCATTCCTGGCGAGCCGTATCTTGCCCCTCCACCCCGGTCCGGCCCCAGCGTGGTCAAGATCAGCGCCATCCTTTTTTCTCCGGACGACGCCACCTCGCCTCCCGCGCTGACCCAGTGGCTGGAAGCACAGGCGGACGTTCTGCTGCGCCTCCACGACGTGGAGGAGCTGATGTCGGTATCGCTGCGCGGTCGTCCGCGCGTCGTGGCCTTCGACGCGCGAACGAGCCCCGAGCTGATTCAAGCGGCCTGCCGACGGCTCAAGCACGACTCGTACACCGGGGTCGTGCCCGCGGTCATCCTGTCCAGCTCGGCGGACGATGCGTTCGCCGCCGCGTTCGAGGCCGGGGCGGACGAGGTCGTGCGGGCGAATCTCGCGGTGCCCGAGCTGCTCACGCGACTCAACGCCATGCTGCGTCGATCCGACCGTGACCTCACGGTGCACCCGTCCACGCGACTGCCCGGTGCGGTGGAGATCGAAGCGGACATCACGCGACGCCTGCAGGCGGGAGTGATGTTCGCGATGTGCTACGCCGACCTCGACCACTTCAAGGAATTCAACGATCGCTATTCGTACTACGATGGCGATCGAGTCATCCGAATCCTGGCGAAGATCCTGCACGACGTGGTGAAGGGGCTCTGCGGGGAAAACGGCTTCGTGGGTCACATCGGCGGTGACGACTTCATCTTCGTCGTACCGACGGTATCCGCGGTGGAGGCGTGCGAGGAGATCGTTCAGGTGTTCGACACGTTGATTCCCATGCAGTACTCGGAGCAGGACCGTCGCGCAGGTTATTTTTTCGGGAAGGACCGGCGCGGTCAGCTGCATCGGGTGCCACTGATGACGGTCTCGATCGGTGTGGTGACGAACGAGCGTCGTCAGTTCACGCATGCGGCACAGGTGAGCGAGCTCGCCACCGAGATGAAGAGCTACGCCAAGACGCTCAACGGCTCCGTCTACTCGATCGACCGTCGTACGGACAGCGAGCCGGCCGGAGTCGCACAGATCTCAGGTTCGATGCCGGCGATCCCGGCGGGGGAGCAGGTATGAACGTCAGCTGTCCGGAATGTCGATCGGTCTTCCGAGTCGATCCCGCGAAGGTGCCTTCGGCGAGCGTTCGCGCGCGTTGCTCTGTGTGCGGCGGCGTGATCACCCTCGCCAGCGACGCTGGTGCGGCGTCCGATTTCGGCGTCTCAGCGCAGGCGACGCGCGTGTCCGCGGGCATGGTGGCCGACTCGATGTCGTCGGCAGCGGTGATCGACTCGCGTGATCGCGCAGGAGCGCCGCCCGAGACGACGATTCCTCCTGGCTCCGGAAGCAGCTCGCCGGAGATGGGTGAGAGCGAGCCGTCCCTCCCGGGGCGGGAGGAAGTCATCGATGCGGCGCCAGCAGCGCCCACTGCGCCAGCTCTGCCCCCGCAGCCATGGGCTCGGACTCAGCCCCAGCAGGGGACGCCACCGACGGAAGAGACGCGACTCCCCTCGCCTGCTTCCGCGCCGCCGCCGACTGCCGCGCCGACGCCTACCCAGCGTCCTCAGACTCCAAGTCGGCCGGCGATTCCGTTCTTCGCTGCGCCAAGCACGCCGGCTGCAGGATCGACATCGGGTGGCGCCTCGACGCGCCCGAACATGCCGTTCGCCCGTCC
>JAYUTY010000037.1:0-2467 GCA_043754875.1 Gemmatimonadota bacterium | reverse complement strand
CGGGCACGGTCACGCGTCGCGAACAGCACGATGAGCGGAGACGGCGCACTCGGCCGCGTCACCGGTGACGACGCGACTGGTTGCTGCAATCGAGCGCTCAATGCCGCTCGCCTTCGTCGCTGAGTCCGAGTGACAGCTGCGGACTGCGTAGAGCGGGCGATGCGGGGGAGATCGCACGGATCTCGGCCGCCAGCGGAACGCCCGTGACCATCTCCTGCGCGCGACGCAGCACGTGCCGCGCGTTCGCGTACGAGATCGCCGACACGGCGTCTTCATAGGCAATCCACTGACACGCCGTGATTCCCTCCGCACGCTGCGGCAGCGTCTCCGCTTCCGCCGTCTGCATCAGGTAGAAGTGACAGATCTTGTGAATCAGGCGACCGCGAAAGCGGAAGTGCCAGTCGATCGTCTCGATCTCGCCACGCAGCAACAACGCGCTGAGACCTGTCTCCTCCCGCACCTCTCGCAACGCGGCCTCATCGGCACGTTCGCCAGACTCGAGGTGCCCCTTGGGAAAGCCCCAGTTCTGATAGCTGTCGCGGATGAGGAGGAAGAGCGGCGTGCCACCGTCGAGCCGGAAGACTACTCCGCCCGCCGAGGTCTCGCGCTGGACACGCGCTCTGGTCATCGTGCCAGGCCGATCATGGTGTGGCGAGCGCAGCCGGTGATGGGCTGCCATCGTCCACGGTGGGCCGCCCTTCGACGAACTGCCGCACTATCGGATCGGTCGTCTTCTGGATTTCAGCAACCGTGCCTTCCCACCGGACGCGTCCCTGGTACAGCATCGCGATGCGGGTTCCGACAGTGAACGCGCTACGCATGTCATGCGTGATCACGATGCCTGTGACGTTCAGCTTCTCGCGCATGCGGACCATGAGTTGATCGATCACTGCGCTCGTCACTGGATCGAGACCGGTGGTCGGCTCGTCGTACAGGATGTACTTGGGCCGCAGTGCGATGGCGCGCGCGATCCCTACTCGCTTTCGCATTCCGCCCGAGAGCTCGGCGGGAAAACGATCGCGGACTCCTGGTAGATCCACGAGATCGAGTGCCTCATCGACGCGCTGGATGATCTGCGCGTCGTCGAGCTCGCCCTGCTTGCGCAGCCCCATGGCGACATTCTCGCCGATGGTGAATGAGTCGAACAGGGCGGCGAACTGGAAGACGTACCCGATTCGGGAGCGCAGTGAATACAGCTCGCGTCGCGGCAGCTCGGGAACGTTGTGCCCATCCACCCACACCTCACCCGAGTCCGGCTCCAGAAGTCCAACGATGTGCTTGATCGCGACCGACTTCCCGGTGCCGGAGTAGCCGATGATCACCATCGTCTCGCCGTCGGGCACGTCGAGCGTGAAGCCGTCGAGGACGCGCTTGGGACCAAATGCCTTGTGGACGTTCTTGAGCTGGATCATCGGAGGACGGTCTGACGCTCGGGCGGCTGATCGTCGGGCGGTCAGGGCGGCCGCTGACATCAGAAAAGTGATGGGCGGGCGTGCGCGCGGCTAGTCCTCGCGTCGCGTCCATTGAATTCCTTAAGCCGTTGCCCCAGCCAATCCCGGAAACGCAGACGGAGGTGGCCAAGAGGCCACCTCCGTCTGCAACACATCACCTGAATGGTGGCTGTTCGTCTCGCCGAGCGGTGCGAAGCGCAGAGCTAGGCGGCGAAGCTGCCGAGGGCGCGGCCGACGTCACCCTCACGTAGCCGCTTGAGTGCCCGGTCGCGGAGCTGTCGAACCCGCTCGCGGGTCACGCCGAGCATGCTGCCGATCTCCTCGAGCGTGTGCTCGCGTCCACCCTCGAGCCCGAAGTAGAGACGCAGGACTTTCGCGTCCCGCGGCGGGAGCGTCGAGAGCGCCTGCTCGATCTCGTCGGTGAGAAAGCGGTTCATCGCCTCCTCTTCGGTATCCGGCATCTCGTCGGCGACGAAGCGCTCGATCAGCGATCGATCGCCGTCCGGATCCATCGGGGCATCGAGTCGCACGTCGCTAGTGTTGAGCGCCGCGAGCGACTGGACAACGTCGACGGAGAGGCCGGTGAGTTGGCTCAGCTCTTCCGGGCTGGGCTCACGGTTCAACTTCTGCCGCAGGATCTCACTGGCCTTGATGATGCGCGAGAGATCGGCCGTACGATTGAGTGGCACACGGACCGTGCGTCCCTGCCGCGCGAGCGCGGAGAGGATCGCCTGGCGAATCCACCACACGGCGTACGAGATGAACTTCACGCCCTGGTCCGGATCGAACTTCCGGGCGGCCGTGAGCAGGCCGACGTTCCCCTCGCCGATCAGATCGATGAGAGGAAGGCCGCGATTCTGATATTTCTTCGCGACGGAGATCACGAAGCGAAGGTTGCGCTTGACGAGCTCTTGCAGCGCATCCTGATCGCCAGCGCGGATCTTCTTCGCGAGATCGATCTCCTCCGTGCCCTTGAGCAGCGGATACGTGGAGACCTCGTAGAGATACTGGTCCAG
>JAYUTY010000036.1:0-2470 GCA_043754875.1 Gemmatimonadota bacterium | reverse complement strand
CGCCAGGAAGATCAGGAAGTGCCCGTCCAGCGCACGGACGCCGTATGCCGGGCTCACGCGAGCCGGCACCACGAGCTCGTGGACCGGTCCCCGGGGTTGGCCCGTGCGGTCGAGCTCCCGGATCGCAAGCCGCGTTTCCGACGCCGACCACGCCACGATCCCCGACGTCGCCCCGAACGCGGCCCCGATCGCTCCTTTGACACCGCCACCCTCCGCGCTCCCCAGCTCCACGGGTGCGACCGTCCCGCAACCGCGCTTGCGCACCTGCGCCGGGATCGCCGGGAGCGGCCCGGTGGCAAGCCTCCCGAGAGGCCCCGTCTTCGCGGCGATGGCCGCGCTCACGGTCGAAGCCGGCGCCTTGCCGGTGCCGGCCGCGGGCGCGGCAATCGCCGACGTCACGGCGGGCACCCGGGCCTCCGCGCCGGACCCCGACGGTGAGGGCGCGGGCGCCTTGTCGGACCCGCACGCGACGATCGCGATGACGAAGTATCCAGCTCGCATGCGGCGACCATACAGTGGTCGACCGTGGCGCCGTACCTCGCGGGACGGGTGCCATTCCCGCGGCCGGAATCCGTGACCTTGCAACGTCACGACTTCATCGCCTCTCTTCACGACTGCTGCTTCCCCTTGCGCGGCGGGGGCTTCGGTCCGCCGGCACCGAGACGTTTGGTCTGGGCGACGACCCGGTCGAAGTCGCTCTCGAACAGGCGGTCCTGCACGATGCGGTACTTCTCGAACTCGCTCTCCGCGTGCTCTCGCGCGATCTCGGCCGTCACCCTGCCGGCGTCTTGCAAGACCTCGCGATCGGTTGCGGAGATGAAGCGGTTCAGCCGCACCTCCCAGTCCTGCATGGTCATGGGGAGCTTGCGAATCGCCATGTCCTCGGCGATGTCGAGGTAGGCGTTCACCAGCCGCGAGAGCTGCGCGAGCTCCGCCTCGGTCAGGTAGTTCTTGGCGACCACCGCATCGAACTTCTGGATCTTGCCGTGCGGAGCGTCGGTCCAGGTGTGGAGCCCCATATGCTCCTTGTCCGCATCGGCGCGGTCGACGATGACCTCGGCCGCCGTCTGCCCATGGATGGCCCAGTGCAGCTTGTTCTGCACGGTGGCGAAGAAGCGCCTGGTGGCCTGCGCGGTCACGTCGTAATCGATGGCAGTCGAATAGATGTCGGTGATCTTCTGGTAGAACTTGCGCTCCGAGAGCCGGATTTCGCGGACGCGCTGGAGCTGTTCCTCGAAGTAGCGATCGCTCAGAACCGAGCCGCCGCGCTCGAGCCGCTCGTCGTCCATCGCGAAGCCCTTGATCGTGAATTCCTCGACGACGAGCGTGGCCCACTTGCGGAACTGCACCGCGCGCTCGGAGTTGACCTTGTAGCCGACGGCGATGGTGGCCGAGAGGTTGTAATGCTTGGTGTCGTAGGCCTTCGCGTCGGAAGCAGTTATTAGAAATTTTCTAATAACTGCTTCCTCCTCCAGTTCGCTGTCCTCGAAGACCTTCTTCAGGTGGTAGTTGATGGTCGCGACCTCGACGTCGTAGAGCTGCGCCATCATCTTCTGGCTCAGCCACACGTTCTCGTCGGCGTACACCGCTTCCACACCGCCCGTGCCGCTGGCCGCGACGAAGGTCAAGTACTCGGCCGCCGAGGAGCGGACGAGAGCAGCGGCGGGTTTCTTCTTGCGCGTCACGCAGCACCGCCCGCCTTCATGGGACGACCGTATCGAGGCCAGCGCGTCTCCCCGATTGCATGAACATGCCCCCATCCTGTGATCACTGGACCCGACCTCGCCCATTTGGGGATCATCGGACCACCGGCGTGTTGGAGACCTTCCGCTGCTTCCATGTTTCGATGACGAAGAGCGTGAGGGTGTGAGCAGCGTGAACCGCTAGGCGACCGTGTCGGGACTGGACCCGGTATGCCTTTCTCCCATCGCGACCGTGGGCCGATCCGGAGTGGGTTCGGAGGGCGCCGATGCCATCAACGACGGAGGCCAGCCCTTGGAGGATCTTGCGAACGTCGTCGTCATCCCTCGTGCCGGGATCGAAGTCGAGATGCTTGCGAACGACAGTCCATAGCGGTCCGACCGCTTCTTTCGAAGGCATCTGAAGCCGTTCGTCGTTGATGATGATCTTGAATAGGGCCTCAAGGATCGCGCAGGCTGCGGTTAGCGCTGCCGCAGGGTCACTTTCCACGCTCTCGATAGCCCGCTTGAACTCAGCATCGACGCCGGGGAAGTCACCCTGACGAAGGACGTCGTGCAGCGTTTTGGTGGCAGAGCCTATCATTCCGCCGCGAGTGACGGTTCCACCAACCAGGTAAGCGAAGCCATGACGACCGAGTTGGGTCTCGATCGACGATTTCAGCTTGGTGTCGAACGCGGTGACGGAAGCGTAGGCATCCCACATCTCCGGTTCCATGATGTCGTGGAGCAGGCCGCCCACCAAGGCGAGTGCATTGCAGTTCGGATCGAGC
>JAYUTY010000035.1:0-7347 GCA_043754875.1 Gemmatimonadota bacterium | reverse complement strand
ACCTCGGGTGATCGGAGTCGTAGCCCATCAGCGTCGGGAAGTCGAATGCCGTCGATAGTCCGGTCTGCCCGTGCGCGAGCAGGAACTTGAACCGCTCGTTCGTATCCCGCGCGCTGCCGAAGCCGGCGAACTGGCGCATCGTCCACAGCTTGCCGCGATATCCGGTGGGGTGGATGCCGCGCGTGTAGGGATAGGTGCCGGGCACTTCGGCGCGCACCGTATCGGCACCCTCGAGGTCGAGCGCCGTGTAGAGCGGCGCGACCTCCTTGGCCGAGTTCACGTAGCCGATCTCGCGCGTGGCGCCGCGCTCGTAGGCGGTGCGCCACGCAGCGACCTCGGCGCGGAGCCTCTCCAGCTCCTCGTCGCGAGGGTCGCGCTGCTCGCTGCCGGTCTCCGGATAGTCTCGAATCGATGTCATGACGTCGTCCGCGTCAGAAGGTCCACACTCCGGGCAAGCAGCGCATCGGCGATGCCGAACGGAGTGGCCGTTCCCGCTTCCAGTTCAGGGAGCTGCGCCTCGAGCCAGCCATTCGTCGCGTCGTCACCCCAGAGGCGGCGGCGGGTCTTGTCCTCCACCACGTCCACCACGCGCTCGCGAAGGCGTGCCCGCCGGCGCTCCCGAAGCGTCCCGCTCTCCTCAAGATAGCCGAAATGCCGGTCGAGCGCCGCCACGAGCTCCGCGGTGCCGGTGTCCTTGGCTGCCACCGTACTCAGCACTGGCGGCGTCCACGACTCGGGGTGCTCTTCCGCCGCGGCCGCCCGTACCTGCTTCCTGATGTTGTTCGCCGAGAGGTCCACCCCATGATGCGCCGGTACGCTCCGCCTCGCCGCCCCCAGGCGCATGCCGAGCATCACCTCGATCTCGTTGCGCAGCCGGTCGGCGCCGGGCCGGTCCGCCTTGTTCACCGTGAAGACGTCGGCGATCTCCATCAGTCCCGCCTTGAGCGTCTGGATCGAGTCGCCCGACTCCGGCACGAGCACGACGAGGCTGGTGTCCGCCGTGCGCGCCACATCGAGCTCACTCTGGCCAACCCCCACCGTCTCGATCAGGATCCGGTCGACGCCGAACGCATCGAGCACGTCGCACGTCTCGCGCGTGGCAGCAGAGAGGCCGCCGAGCGAGCCGCGCGTCGCGAGCGAGCGGATGTAGACGCCTGGATCGAGTGCGACGTCCTCCATCCGGATGCGGTCGCCGAGCAGCGCACCGCCAGTGAATGGCGACGTGGGGTCGACGCAGACGATTCCCACCGTGAGTCCCGCGGCACGATAGGCGCGCGTGAGACAGGTGGTCAGCGTGCTCTTGCCCGCGCCCGGAGGGCCGGTCAACCCGATTCGCCTGGCGCGGCCAACCTTCGGATGCAACGTCGCGAGCAGCACGTCGAAGCCGGCGCGGTGGTTCTCCACGATGCTGATCGCGCGTGCGAGGGCGAACTGCTTTCCATCGGCGAAGTCGGCGAGGAGACGCTCGTGCATGCGGATCAGTCGTCCGAGGGCGAGAGGGGTTCGTCGTGCTCGTCGCGGATGTCGCCGACGAGCTCCTCGAGCAGATCCTCGAGCGTCACGAGGCCGACGGTGCGCCGAGCGTCGTCGTGGACGACGGCCATGTGCGAGCGAGAGCGCAGCATGCGGAAGAGCAGTTCGCTGCACTTCGCACTTTCGGGCGTGGCGGTGACGGGACGCAGCTCGGGAGCGCGCTCTCCGCGCATCTTGAGGACGTCGAACGCGTGCATCATGCCGATCACCTGATCGATCGACCCGACGTAGACGGGCACGCGGCTGAATGCCGACGTGGCGAACTCCTCGGCGATCTCACGCGCCGAGACGGACTGGCTGATCGCGAAGATCTCGTCGCGCGGGATCATCACGTCGCGCACGTCTTTGTCACCGAACTCCATCACGCCGGTGATGATCTCCATCTCCTCGCGCTGGCCGACGCCCTCGAGCTCTCCCTCGCGAAGGAGGTCCTGGATCGTGTCGCGCTCACTCTCGTCCTCGTCGGCCGGCACGCGCTCGAACGGCCGGCTTGCCATCCTCCCGGCGGCGACGATCGGCGCGGCAATGATCGCGGCCGCTTCGAGCAGCGGCGAGAGGAGAGCGGCCACGCCAGGCGCGAAGCGGCGTGCGACGGCACGCGGCAGCAGCTGCCCGATCACGATGACGGCGGCGGCGAACTCGGCCATCGAGATCGCCAGCGCGCGCACATCCCGCGCGTGATCGCTCGCCAACCACTCGCCGCTCAGGACGAGCAGCAGCGCGACAGTCGCGCTGGCGGCGATGATCAGCCGCTGCGGTCGGTCGAGGTACGCCATCGCGGCGCGCGAGCCGCGGAGCTGCTGCTCGACCCAATGCCGCAGCCAGATGCGGCTCACCGACCGCATCGCCATACCGCCCGCGGTCAGCGCTGCAACGAGCACGACGGCTATCGGCAGGAGAACGTTCTGCGGATTCATTCTGGCCCTGCCGTGACGGGCTGCAGGCGCTCGAAGTAGACGCGCTCGATGCGGCGCCCGCGCACACGCTCCACGACGAGCTTGTACGACCCGATCGTCACCGACTCACCGGCGCGCGGCACGCGACCGAACGTCTCGTAGACGAGGCCGCCCACCGTGCTCAGGTCCTCACGCTCGAAATCCTGGCCGAGCAGCTCGGACAGCTCATCGAGGGTGAGGCGGCCGGTGACCCAGAACTTGCGCCCGGCCTCCTGCTCCACCTCCGGATCCTCGTCGTCGTACTCGTCCTGAATCTCGCCGACGATCTCCTCGAGCACGTCCTCGATGGTGACGAGTCCCGCCGTGCCGCCGAACTCGTCGCTGACGATGGCGATGTGCGTGCGGCTCGTCTTGAAATCGCGGAGCTGCGCGTCGATCGGCTTCGAGGTGGGAATGAACGAGGCGGGACGAACCAGCGACTGCCACCCGGACATCGGCTCGTCGTCGTCGATGACGAACGGCAGCAGATCCTTCGCGTACAGGATGCCGATCATGTCGTCGAGCGAGTCGTCGTAGACGGGAAAGCGCGCATGCTCGGAGCTGCGCACCCGGTCGACGACCTCACTCCACGGCGTCGTCTGGTCGATGCCGACGATGTCGACGCGCGGCACCATGATCTCGCTCACGGCCGTGTCGCCGAGCGAGAAGACGCCGCGCAGCAGCGACTGCTCATCGCGCGAGACGTCCGCTTCAGCGGCGACGACCTGTCGGAACTGCTCGGCCGCTTCCTCGCGCTGTTCGGCACGCTGCTCGGTGGTGGGCGGCGGCATCAGCCGCTCGAAGAACGAGTCCAGCGCCACGCCCACGCGCAGTATGGGTGAGAGCAGCACCTCGAGCACGCGCACGAGCGGCGCGAAGGCGATGATGAAGCGCGGCGCCGTGGCGAAGCCGAGCGAGCGAGCGATCCCCTCGATCAGCATGACGACGAGCAGCGCGACCGCCATGGCGAGCAGCGCGCCACGGACGCCGTCGGCGCGCTCGATGTTCATCGCCCGCGCGAGCGCGGCGCCGGCGATCAGGTGAGCGAGCACACGCGAGAGTGAGAGGGCCCGATGTGCGTGTTCGCTCCGGCGCAGTATGCCGACGACGGGGGGGGCTGGCTCGGGGTCGGGGTCGCCTCCGAGCAGCGCGCCGTCCGCCGCCGCGGCGAGCGCGGCGATCGTCAGCGCGCCGCCGGCGACGAGCATCGGGATGATGCTCATGCGACCGCCATCGTGCGGCGAAGGAGCCGTTCCTGGCGACGCCACATCGGCGACGCGTAGCGCGACTCACCATCCGGATGATCCTCGCCGAGCACGTGCAGCACGCCGTGGACGACGAGACGGAGCAGCTCTTCGCGGACCGGGGCGCCGTGCGCCCGCGCGTTCGACCGAGCGACGTCTGGCGCGATGTAGACGTCGCCCGTGAGCGCATCGCCCACGTGCGCTGGCGCGAAGCCGAACGAGATCACGTCCGTCGGTCCCCGATGACGCAGATGCTGCCAGTTGAGTGCGGCAATGCGCGCGTCGCTGACGAAGGTGATCGACAGTGTGGCGTGGCGAACGCGCGCCGAGGCGAGCACGAGCTCTGCGGCCCGGGCTACACGCTCACGCGAAACAGGCAGGCGAAGGCCGTCGGTCGCCACGTCCACCTGACGCGTCATCTTCGGGGCTGTGGACACGTCCTCACGGGGAGCTAGTCCCCGTCCGCCGCATACGCCTTGATGATGTCGCGCACCAGGCGATGGCGTACGACGTCGACGTCGGTGAAATAGTGGAACGCGATTCCTTCGATGCCGGGCAGGATCCGTTCGACCTGCATCAGCCCGGACTCCTCGCGCTTCGGCAGGTCGATCTGCGTCTTGTCGCCCGTGATCACGATCTGCGAGTTCACGCCGAGTCGCGTGAGGAACATCTTCATCTGCATGGTCGTGGCGTTCTGCGCCTCGTCCAGGATCACGAACGCGTCGCTGAGCGTGCGTCCGCGCATGAAGGCGAGCGGCGCGATCTCGATGATGCGCGTCTCGAGCGCCTTCTGCACACGCTCCTGGGGCATCATCTCGTCGAGTGCGTCGTACAGCGGGCGGAGGTACGGATCGACCTTGGCCTGCATATCGCCGGGCAGGAAGCCAAGGCTCTCTCCCGCCTCCACCGCTGGACGGGCGAGGATGATCCGCTTGACGCGCTTCTTCGTGAGCGCGTCCACCGCGGCGGCCATGGCGAGGAAGGTCTTGCCCGTACCCGCCGGGCCGATTCCCACCACGATGTCGTTCTCGGCGATCTTCTGGAGGTACTCGGCCTGTCCGCTGGTCTTCGCCTGGATCAGCTTGCGCATGCCCGGCAGCGCGATGCGTCCGTCCGACGGACCGCCGGGCTCGCCGGGAACGGCACCATCGTCCTCGCTGAGTCGCAACACGTCGTCCGGAGTCAGCTCCATGCGCTGCCGGGCGCGCTCCACCATGCGTCGGGCGATCTCGCTCGCGCGATCGACGAGCTCGCCGGGGCCCGTGATCGACATCGCATCACCGCGCAGCGCGACCCGCACGCCGCCGAGTCGTGACAGCTCGATCAGGTTGCCGTCGTTGACGCCGGCGAGGGTGAGCATGTCGGCTCCCTCGGTGGAAACCTTGTTTGTGACAGACCCTTCGCTCAAGCGCTATTGCTCCACTCGGAGGTGCAGATCCCGCAGGTCCGCGGGCGGGACGGGCGACGGCGCGCCTTCGAACAGCGCTCGGGCCGCGGTGGTCTTCGGAAAGGCGATGACCTCGCGCAGCGAGGTGGCGCCGGCGAGCAGCATGGTGATTCGATCGAAGCCGAACGCGATCCCGCCGTGGGGCGGTGCGCCTGAGCGCAGCCCTTCGAGGAGGAAGCCGAAGCGCGCCCGCGCCGTGGCCTCGTCGATACCGAGCAGCGTGAAGATGCGTGCCTGCACGGCGGGGTCGTGGATGCGGATGCTCCCGCCGCCCAGCTCGGTGCCGTTCAGGACGAGATCGTAGGCGAGCGCACGCGCCGTCCACGGTTCCGCGTCGAGCAGCCCGACGTCGTCCGGATGCGGACTGGTGAACGGGTGATGCACGGCGGCGAGTGCGCCGGTGGCCGCGTCGCGCTCGAACATCGGAAAGTCGGTGACCCAGACGAAGGCGTTCACATTGGGCCGTACGAGGTGCATGCGCTGCGCCACGTCCTGTCTCACCCGATCGAGTGCCGAGCTCGACACCGCGTCGATTGCGGCGATGTAGAGCCCGAGCTCGCCTTCCGCGAGTCCCAGCGCATCGACGGCGCCCTCGCCAAGAAACTTCGCAGGAGGACCTTCCAGTACTCCATTCACCCGCTTGAGGCGCAGGAGTCCCATTGCGCCGGCGCTTTTGGCCACCGCTTCGATCTCGTCGACCTGCTTCCGCGAAAGCGCTGCGCCGCCCGGCACGCGGATGCCACGCACGCGGCCGCCCGCATCGAGCGCGGTTCGCGTGACGATGAACTCCGCGCCAGCGAACACCGCGCTCACGTCCTCGATCTCGAGTCCGTAGCGCAGGTCGGGACGGTCGATGCCGTAGCGCTCGATTGCGTCAGCGTAGGTCATGCGGCGGATTGCGCCGTCGGGGACGCTGCTGCCTCCCTCGATCCAGAGTGCACGGATCATGGCGTCCGCGACCTGCATCACGTCCTCCTGCCCGACGAACGACGCCTCGACGTCGATCTGCGTGAACTCCGGCTGGCGATCGGCGCGCAGGTCCTCGTCGCGGAAGCAGCGCGCGATCTGGAAGTACCGGTCGTAGCCGGCGATCATCAGCAACTGCTTGTAGATCTGCGGCGACTGTGGCAGCGCGTAGAACTCACCGGCGTGCACTCGGCTCGGCACGAGGTAGTCGCGCGCACCCTCGGGCGTCGGCTTGGTGAGAATCGGCGTCTCGATCTCGAGGAAGCCCGCCTCGGTGAGGAAGCGCCGCGTCCGCTGGAGCAGCCGATGGCGGAGCACGAGGTTCTGCTGAAGCTCGTCGCGACGCAGGTCGAGATACCGATGCCGAAGCCTGAGCTCCTCGGCCGCAAGCTGCTCACCCTTGCCACGCGCGACGGGGATGACCGGCGTCACCGCGGGACCGACGATCTGGAGCGAGCTGGCGCGGATCTCGATCGACCCGGTTCCGAGATCTGCATTGCGCATCGCCTCGGGACGCTCGGCGACGATCCCCTCGACCACGATCACCGTCTCGGCGCCGAGTGCCGCCGCCTGCGCGCAGACGCCGGCGGATGCGGTGGAGGGATCGAAGGAGAGCTGGATGATGCCGGATCGGTCGCGAAGGTCGACGAAGACGAGACCGCCGAGATCGCGCGCGCGATGCACCCACCCGCCAAGCCGCACCACCGATCCCACCTGTTCCTGTCGAAGCGCCCCACAGACGTGTGTGCGGAAGCTGGTGGCGAGCGTCGATTCAGACATTACGTGGGACAGAGGGTGAGCCATCAATCTCGAAAGCTAGTCGCACTGGGGCGGAGGGGGTAGCGGCGACGTTGCGTCGTGCCCTCCGGTCGGCTAAGCTCAAGCCCATGTGCCGCATGATGTTCGCCGCTCTGGCGGCAACCGTAGCGCTGAGCCCGCTACGGGCACAGCAGGTCCCGGGTCGCGATCTCTATCACTTCCCGCTCGGCATGCTGGCCGAGCCCGGCGCGCTCGCAACGGCTGCGGGAGGTGGCTTCTGGAATCCCGCGTCGCTCACGACGGGTGTGAACGACCGCCTCCTCCTCTCGATCGCGGCGCTGAACTCGCCGATCGAGCAGGGAGTCTCGAGCCAGCTGGCGACGATCGGCTTTCGAGTTTGGCCCGGCTGGCGAGCTGGCCTATCGGTCGCGCAATCCTCGGTAGGCGACCTTCTCCGGACTGA
>JAYUTY010000034.1:0-2477 GCA_043754875.1 Gemmatimonadota bacterium | reverse complement strand
CGCGAGCGACGACTTCTTCAGGAAGCGCGAGACGACGCGCGATGCTGATGCCGTACGAGCGACCGGGCACGCCCTTGATCAGCCGATAGGTGGGCGCGAGGCGCACTGCGTCGAACTGCAGCGACGCGTTGACGACGCCAGGCACTTGCGTGGCGAGCTCCTTCAGCGTTCCGAGATGCGTCGATGCGAGCGAGGTCGTGCCACGTGCAGTAAGCGTCTCGAGAATCGCCCAGCCGAGCGCGGCACCCTCCTGCGGATCGGTGCCCGAGCCCAGCTCGTCGATCAGCACGAGCGAGCTCGGACTCGCATTCCGGAGGATCTCCGACAGGTTCTTGAGATGCGCCGAGAAGGTGGAGAGACTCGCCTCGATCGACTGCTCGTCGCCGATGTCGGCAAGCACATCATCGAACACCGGGATGCGACTCTCGGCACCGACAGGCGCAGGAATGCCCGCCTGCGACATCATGGACACGAGACCGAGCGCCTTGAGCAGCACCGTCTTGCCACCCGTGTTCGGCCCGGAGACGAGCAGCGTGCGCTCAGCGGGCTCCATCGCGAGATCGAACGGCACCACGTCACCGCCCCGTGCGAGCAGAAGCGGATGTCGCGCGTCGCGCACCGAGAAGCCCGAGCTCGACGGCACGAGCTCGGCTGGCGTGCAGACGAACTGGATCGCGTAGCGCGCGCGCGCGTGCAGCGAATCCAGCTCGGCGAGCGCATCGAGTGCGTCGATCATCGCATCGCGATGCGGGCGAAGGCTGTCGGTGAGCTCGGCGAGGATGCGCTCGACCTCCTCCTGCTCTTCCGACTCGAGCTCGCGAATCTTGTTGCCGTACTCCACCGCGGCTGGCGGCTCGACGAACATCGTCCCGCCCGTGCCGGACGTCCCGTGCACGATCCCGCCGACGGTGCGCACGCCTTCGCGGCGCACCGGAATGACGTAGCGCCCCTCGCGCACCGTGACGGACATGTCGGCTGCTCGGTGGTGGGACTCGAGCCCCTGCATGACACGCTCGAGGATGCGCACGAGCTCACCATGGGACGCGCGCAGCTCGCGCCGGATGCGGCGCAGTGTCGGGGAGGCCTCGTCGCGGACGATGCCCTCTTCGCCGATCGCCCGCTCGATCTCGTCCTCCTGCGCCTTCGCGACGACCATCCGCTCAACGAACGACGCGAGGACGGCGCGGATGACGGCTGGTCGCCGGTCGTCGCGCAGCGCGTCACGCGTGCGCCGCGCGGATCGCAGCAACACACCGCCCGCGAGGAGCTCCAGCCCGTTCCATACGGTACCGACGACCCGCAGGCGCTTGAGCGCGTCGCCGAGCTCGGGCACGGGCTCCGGACTCCAGGCTGGCTCGCTGCCGAGCAGCGCTCGCACAGCCGCGACGCGGCGATGCTCGGCCTCGAGCCACGCGAGATCGGCTGTCGGCTGAAGCGCACGCACACGCGCCGCGCCCGGGCCGGATGCGGCGCGCTCGGCGACGAGATCGAGCAGTCGCGGAAATTCGAGGATGCCAAGCGCGTGCGAATTCATGACTCTGATCCAGAGAGAAAGAACCCGAACGGGCGAGTGATTCGCCCGTTCGGGTTCCACGCGCCACCGATGACCTGCCCCATCACCCCTGCCCGCTCAGCTCCTCGCGCGCGATGGCGTTGATCGCGCCGCCCTCGGCGCGCCCCTTGAACTGCGGGAGCACCTTGCCCATGACTGCGCCGATCTGCGAAGCGCCACCCGCGATCGCGGCGCGCACCGCGGTGCGCAGCTCCTCGTCGCTGACCGCTGTCGGCAGGTAGCCCTCGAGGATCGTCACCTCCGCGCGCTCCTTCTCCGCCAGGTCGTCGCGCTTGCCAGCGTACATCTCGATCGACTCGCGACGACGCTTGATCCCCTTCCGCACGACGTCGATCACTTCATCGTCGGCGAGGTCGCGCCGCAGCTCGATCTTCCGGTTCTTGGCATCCGAGAAGATCGTGCCGAGGACGAGGACGCGAGCCTTGTCCTGCGCCTTGCGCGCCGAGTTCAGGTCCGACTGAAGCTGATCGAAGAGGGCAGTCATGTGCGGTGCGATGGGAACCATGAAACGTACGGGCCGACAGGAGCGCCAGCAAGCAGCGTGACGGAGCGGTCGCGCCTCACATTCATCCGGGTGGCCAGTGCATCGCGCGGCCGCCCATCACGTGGACGTGCAGATGGTGCACCGTCTGGCCGGCATGGACGCCCGAGTTGATCACCGTGCGGAATCCGGTCTCCGTGAGCCCGTCCGCGTTCGCCACCTCGCGCGCCGCCAGCAGCAGTGCGCCGAGCATGGCACCGTCCGTGGCTTCGGCGAGCGACGGCACGTGCGCTCGCGGAATGACGAGCACGTGCGTCGGCGCCTTGGGATCCAAGTCGCGGAAGGCGACGACCTGATCATTCTCATACACCAGCGTGGCGGGAATCGTCCCACGCACGATGCGACAGAAGAGACAATCGTCCG
>JAYUTY010000033.1:0-7364 GCA_043754875.1 Gemmatimonadota bacterium | reverse complement strand
CATCGGCGGCTAGCGGCTGAAGCTGTAGCTGTCCGCGCCGTCGGTGACGTTCAGCGTTCCGTTGCCCGCGTACGTTCCCGTGTAGGCGGTGCCGCCCTGCGCACGGGTGAGGGTCACGCTGTTGCCGAAGTAGCTCCACGACCCAGTATACCCGGTCGTCTGCGTTCCCGACGCCGTCGAGAAGACGAGTGACTCGCTCCAACTCCCCCCTTCGGCAATCGTGAGGTTGTCAGACTGCAGCGTCGAGTTGCCGAAGGAGTACGGAAGAGAGCGTCCGTTCACGGAGCGGAGCTGGTATCTCCCCGAGATGTTGCTCGCCGATGGGTTGGTGGCGCTGTCGCCGTTGCAGGCTGCAAGCGTGAGGAACGAGAGGGCGACGAGAAGACGACGCATGGGAAGCTCCATCCGAGGGTTGATTGATCGCCGAGAATAGGCGGCGCCGGAGATCGGCCGGCCCCTGCGCTGTAGACCACCGCGACGCGGCTCAGGTTCCGTGGCGTGTCGGCCTCGACGTCCGCGCGCCAGGACCGCCGGGTCCGCTACGTCGCTTGATCAACATCACGTTGCCGTTCCAGCGACAGGCAGCCGCACGAAATACCTTGTACCCGGCTCACGTGTTCTCGACCTCACTCGCGACTCTACCAATCCTTCGCTCATGACCCGATCCCGGGTACTCGTCAGCAGCAGTCTTGCCTCCATTTGCATTGCCTGCGCCAGCGGGCCAACGATCACGACGGCGCCCGGCGGCACTGGTGCGCGATCGCACGCTCCGACCGCCACCTCCGGCGAGATCACGGCCGCCGACCTGATGACGCGGCTCTACATCTTCGCCGACGATTCGATGCTCGGTCGCGAGAGCGGGCAGCTCGGCAACGTGCGCGGCACCGACTACGTCGCGCGCGAGATGCGGCGCATGGGGCTGCAACCCGCCGGAGAGAACGGGACGTACTTCCAGACGGTGCCGCTCCAGAACGTCACCGTCGATGCGCGAAGCAGCTTCGTCGTGGAGGGCGCACGTCTGTCGCTCTGGACGGACGTGGCACCGCAGCTCTCCGCCGCGACGCGGCGAACGCTCGACGGATCGCTCCCCGTGATCTTCGGCGGGCGGATCGGTGGCGTGCTGGCGTCACCCTCGCAGAGCGCGGGCAAGCTCGTCGTCTTCCTTCCGGCCGCACCGATCGCCGGAGAGCGAGGTGCGGCTCTGCCGTTCTCGGGCTCCACCACCACGGCGCGCACGCAGCAGCAGGCGCTCGTGCCATTCGGGCGCACCGCGGCAGCGATCGCCTATATCACTCTGGATTCGGTCTCCCCCACCGCGCTCGGCCGCCTACGCCAGCCGCGCCTCGAGATCGCCGCGGCGCCGGTGGGCGCCGCGACCGCTCCCGTTCTGCTGATCACCGCGGCGACGGCTCGGCGGATCTTCGGCGGCGTCGCCGTTGAGTCGCTGCCACCGGCCGCGGCGGGCTACACGATCAACGCGCAACTCGCCGTCGCCAACACGCCAGTCGCGTTTCCGGCGCGGAACGTCGTGGGCGTGCTGCCTGGTTCGGATGCGTCATTGCGCGGTCAGTACGTCGCCGTCGGGGCGCACAACGATCACATCGGGCTGACCGCGCGTCCGCTCGACCACGACTCCGTGCTGGCGAACAACATGGTAGTTCGTCGCCAGGGCGTGCAGGACACAGTGCGCTCTCCGACGCCAGATGAACGCGTGCGCATCGCTCAGCTGCGCGACAGCCTCACGCGCGCCCATGGCGGCGCGCGCGCGGACTCCGTGAACAACGGTGCAGACGACGACGGCTCCGGCACGGTCGCGATGCTCGAGATCGCCGAGCGGTTCGCGACCGCTCAGGTGCGCCCGCGACGCTCGCTGATCTTCGTGTCGCACACGGGTGAGGAGAAGGGGCTGCTGGGCTCGCAGTGGTTCACCGATCATCCCACGGTGTCGCGCGATTCCATCGTCGCGCAGCTCAACATGGACATGGTCGGCCGTGGCAAGCCGGGCGACATCATGGGGCGCGGCCCCAACAACATCCAGCTGATCGGTCCGCGCCGGCTCTCCACGCAGCTCGGCGCGCTGATCGACTCACTCAATGCCTCGCGCACGCCGCACATGGACATCGATACCTCGTTCGACGCGAACGGGCATCCGCTCAACCGCTACTGCCGCAGCGACCACTACGAATATGCCCGCTACGGCATTCCGATCACCTACTTCTCGCTCGGCTACCATACGGACTATCACCAGGTGACCGACGAGCCGCAGTACATCGACTACGACCACATGCAGCGCACCGCGACGTTCGTGCACGACATCGCCGACGCGGTGGCGAACCGTCCGCAGCGGCTGGTCGTCGATGGCCCGCGTCTCGACCCGCAGGGTGGCTGCCGCCAGTAGCGCTCACGCCTCACCGGTGCTGCGCCATGAGTGCAGCACCGGTGTGTACGCGCCTGCTACGTGCTGAGTGCTAAGTGCTCAGTGCTACACGCCGAGTCGGTCGCCGCGGGCGATCGCGAGCAGCTGGCGCCCGAACAGCACGTGTACGCCGAGCAGGGCGAGCAGCACTCCGCCGACGCCAAGCCAGGCGAGAAAGCGCTGCGTGCCATCCATCCCTGACGTCGGAGCCGGACGCGTGATGAAGATGAACAGCAGATAGACGGTGAGAATACCGGCGCCTGCAGCGAACGCGCCGAGTCCGGCGAGCCTGGCGATCTTCGGGGGCATGACTGACACTCCGGGTGAAAGTGCGCGCAACCTGCAACCGCCGCGCCGGCGCTACCTGGCACGACTCAGGCCGACGAGAACTGCTCGACCCCAGCCTGGCTCACACGATGGGAGACGAGCGGCAGAGGCAGCTCGGCTTCTTCCGCGATCAGGATCGCGGACCGCAGCGTGGCGAGTCCGCTCGCGATTCCGGAGCGGTCGCGCGCGAACACGCTCGCCAGCGGCTCTCCCTGCTCCACCCAATCGCCGGGACGAGCGGTGATCACGAAGCCGACTGACAGGTCGAGCTTGTCCTCCATCGTGGACCGGCCGCCGCCCAACGCGGTGATGCCACGCCCGATCGTGCGCGGCTCCACTCTCGACACGAATCCGCGGCGCGGCGCAGCGAACAGCTCCACCTCGGCCGCCTGCGGGAGAAGCGCCGGGTCGTCCACGACGGCCGGATTTCCCCCCTGGGCTTCGATCATCTTCTGGAAGTGCTCCGCCGCCCGCCCGTTCGCGATCGCCGACTCCATCATCCGCCGCGCCTCGGCAGGGCTCGACACCCCACCGGCGAGCAGGAGCATCTCCGCGCCCAGCGCGTAGGTGACATCCATCAGATCGATCGGTCCTTCTCCCCGCAGCGCGAGGATCGACTCCTCCACCTCGAGTGCATTGCCGCACGCGCGGCCGAGCGGGCGGTCCATGGCCGTGATCAGCGCGACGACGGGGCAGCCGTAGTCCGCTCCCAGCTCGATCATCGTGCGCGCGAGCTCGAGCCCTCGCTCGAGCTCGGGCAGGAATGCACCCGAGCCGCGCTTCACGTCGAGCACGAGGCCGGTCAGTCCCTCCGCGAGCTTCTTGCTCATGATGCTCGCCGCGATCAGCGGAATCGATTCGACCGTGCCCGTCGCGTCGCGCAGAGCGTACATTTTCCGGTCGGCCGGCGCGATCTCGGCCGTCTGGCCGATGAGCGCACAATCCAGCGTCTCGAGAAGCCGCTTCGCGTCGCTGAGCGAAAGGTTGGTCTCGAAGCCGGGGATCGATTCCAGCTTGTCGAGCGTGCCACCGGTGTGCCCGAGCCCGCGGCCGGACATCATCGGCACGGCAACGCCGAGCGAGGCGATCAGCGGTGCGAGGACGATCGACACCTTGTCGCCGACACCGCCCGTGGAGTGCTTGTCGATCCGCGGCTTGCCGAGGTACGCGAGATCGAGCACCTCGCCACTGTGCAGCATCGCGTCGGTGAGGGCGTGAGTCTCGCCACGATCGAGTCCGCGGAGAAAGACGGCCATGAGGAAGGCCGACATCTGATAGTCGGGCACGTGGCCGGCGGCGTAGGCGTTCGCCAGCGCGCGGAAGTCCCCCGCCTCGATGCGCAGGCCGTCCCGCTTCCGCTCGATCAGCCTCAGTGCGAGCATTGACCGCTCTTTGGGGTATCCGTACACTGACGGGTCCGCACGGGCAGCGTCGCGATCGCGCTGCCAGGCGGTCGTCGTCTCGAGCACAGGCTGGTCGCCGGTTCGCTCACCAACATTTTGGAGTCATTCATGATTGTGTCCCTTGCGACGACTCGCCGCATGCTGCCCGCGGCGCTGATGATCTCTTTCGCCATGCCTGCGGCCCTCATCGCCCAGTCGGCCGGCGAGCACATCGCCCTCGGCGACCGCGACGCGGCGGCATTGAATGCCAGTGGAGCACTACGGCACTACGAGGAAGCGATCAAGGCCGACCCCAGGTCGTATGAGGCGCTCTGGAAGGCGACGCGCGAGGCGGTGGATCTCGGCGAGTTCAACTCGGACGGCGCTGAGCGCGACCGACTCTACTCGCTGGCGGAAACATACGCGCGCCGCGCCGTGGAGGCGAACCCGAGCGGTGCGGAGGGCCACTTCCACCTCGCTCGTGCCATCGGACGAAAGGCGCTGTCGCTCGGCAAGCGCGATCAGGTCAAGTACGCGGGCGACGTCCGTACGCAGGCGCTCGAGGCGCTGAAGATCAACCCGCGTCATCCTGGCGCGCTCCATGTGATGGGCAAGTGGAACTTCGAGGTCATGCAGCTGAGCGGGATGACTCGCTTCGTGGCCAAGAAGTTCCTCGGTGGTCAGGTCTTCGATTCAGCCAACTGGGATGACGCACAGCGTTATCTGGAAGAGTCGGTGGCCATCGAGCCGCAGCGGCTCATCCATCACCTCGACCTGGCGCGCGTGTACGCGGTTCGGGGCGAGAAGGACAAGGCACGCGCCCAATTCGAGGCAGCCATGCGCGGCACGGTCGCCGAGTACAACGACAAGCGCTATCAGTCGCTGGCGGCCGAGGAGCTGAAGGAGCTGCGCTGAGGACGTGACGCGCAGGGGATCGCCGGGGGAGCCGCGGACGTCAGCGGCTCCCCCAGCTTTTTCATGCCGAATCCGCTACTTGTACCGAAGCTCGCGCGCCGTTTCGCGGTCCAGCTCCTGGTCGAGCTCGCGCTCGAGCGCCCGAGTGGCGCTGCGGCGGCGCTTCTGGCGGCGCAGCGCCTGACCGAGCCCGAGCAGCTCGTCGCGCACTCCTTCCCAGGCATCCTGCCCGCGATGCTGGGCCGAGAGTCGCGCCGAGCGGGCTCGCCCACGAATCACGGCGCGTGTGGCCGTTCCGGAGCGTGGAGCGGTCAGGAGGGCGGCTCCGGCGCCGATGACGAGGCCCAACGTCAGCCCCGCCCCGAAGAGGGCCACCTGTTGCCAGTCGGTGGCATCGCGATGCTCGGCAATTCGTTCCGCCATGGACGGCAGAATGCTGCTGCGGCTGATGCCACCGTCCACAGAGGCGGGCGAGTCGGAGGCGGCGGAGCGGGAGCGAGGGGCGGGTCCGGCGTAGGACATGGGAGGTACGGTGGAAGTCATGGATGGTTTGGAACTTGCGTCCGGCGGTACAGAGTTATCTGTCGTATCCTCGGTTCCTGCAGGTCGGTGCACGCCGCTCTCGTCCAGAGAGGCAATTCGTCGTGCCCAGCTCCGTCGTCGCGCGGTCGCGACCACCCGGACACGATCTCATCACGTGCCACACGGTGTGAGGCCATTCATGGCTAGCAATGGAAAGACGGTCCTGCTCGTCGAGGACAATGAAGACAATCGCATCGTCTATTCCACGATTCTTCGGCACTTCGGGTACGAGGTGATCGAGGCGCTGAACGGCGAGGAGGGAATCGCCAAGGCGCGCGCGGAGAAGCCCGACCTGATCCTGATGGACATCTCGATCCCGATCATCGATGGCTGGGAGGCGACGCAGGTGCTCAAGCACGACCCTGCGACGCGCGACATCCCGATCATCGCGCTGACCGCCCATGCCCTCGCCTCCGACCGCGAGAAGGCGATGGAGGTCGGCTGCGACGGCTACCTCGCCAAGCCCTGCGAGCCGCGTGCGGTGGTGGCCGAGGTGCAGCGCTTTCTCGGAAAGGACGCCGCCCAGAATGCCGGCTGACGAGGCATCGGCCGGCGCCGCGGCCAGACCGGCTTCGCCCGAGGCGAGCGCGCGGATTCTCGTCGTCGACGACAACGAGGACAACATCGAGGTCCTCCGTGTCCGGCTCGAGAGCTGGGGCTACGCCACTGACGCGGCCTACGAAGGCAAGTCGGCGATCGCGTACGTCGAGGCGACCCCGCCCGACCTGATCCTCCTCGACGTCATGATGCCGGAGATCAGCGGCATCGAGGTCGCGCGCCACATCAAGGGCAACAAGTCGCTGCCCTTCATCCCGATCATCATGCAGACCGCGCTCGACTCCACCGAGGACAAGGTGGAGGGACTCGAAGCGGGCGCCGACGACTACATCACCAAGCCGATCGACTTCGCCGAGCTCAAGGCGCGGCTGCGCTCCATGCTGCGCATCAAGCGGCTCCAGGAGGCGCTCGAGGAGCGCGAGAAGGAGCTGCTCGAGGTGAACGAGCGGCTGCGCTACATGTCGCAGACGGACGCGCTCACGGGGCTCGACAACCGCCGGCATCTGAACGAGCGCATCGAGGAGATGTTCCAGCACGCGAAGCGGCTCGCCGAGCCGTTCTCGCTCGTCATGTGCGATCTGGACAAGTTCAAGAGCGTCAACGACACCTATGGCCATCAGGCGGGTGACGAGGTGCTCAAGCAGACGGCGGCCATCCTGCGAGACGAGGCGCGCGAGATCGATCGCGTGGGACGATACGGCGGCGAGGAGTTCATGCTCCTCCTCCCGGGTACGGTCCTCGATGCGGCCGTGACGTTCGCCGAAAGGGTGCGGAAACGGATCGAGGGCCATACATTCACCTTCGACGGAGGAACCCTCACGCGCACGTCCAGCTTCGGCGTGTCGGGATGGCCCCATCCGAAGATCGAGAATCACGATTCGCTGGTGCGCACGGCCGACGACGCGCTCTACGTCGCGAAGGAAACCGGACGCAATCGGGTCATACGCTTCGACAGCGACGCCTTCAACGCGCACCACGCCGCTCACGATGGAGCAGACGCTGCCACCCGACCAGACTTCTCCGAAGCAGAAGGAGACGTCGCCCAACCCGGCTGACGAGCTCGCGCGCCTCGAGGCTCGCGTCGCCGAGCTGCAGCGCGAGCGCGATCACCTCGTCGCCATCGTCGACATCCTCCAGGAAGTCTCCACGTCGCTCCACTTCGTGGACATCCTGCAGACGATCGC